>JBFFLO010000406.1:0-2721 GCA_041554895.1 Lutimonas sp.
ATAGTACGCTAAGCAGGTTTAAAAAAGAATTAGCAGACCACGGAGCGCTGAAAAGTCTGGAAAAAGACTTTGATGCCCAATTAAAATCAAAAGGTTTTATAATTCAATCCGGTAAAGGACGCGTCGATGCGAAAATAGTTGGTTAATAAAGCATCGGTATCATGAATGATTGTGATCTATTAGTTCCCTAAAATCGTCACCACCAATCTTCTCGAACCTCCATGGTTTCTGTGTTCGCATAAATAAATGCCTTGCCATATCCCCATATTCAACCGGCCATTGGTGATGGGAACTTGCACAGAAGCTCCCATCAGTGAGGCCTTTATATGTGCCGGCATATCATCCGGCCCTTCATAAGTATGTACATAATATGGCGCATCTTCTGGAACCATTTCATTCATATGGCTTTCAAAATCACTTCTTACCGTTGGGTCAGCATTCTCATTAATCGTCAAACTTGCCGAAGTATGCTTGATAAATAATTGCATCCAGCCAATATTGATTTCCTTGATTTCTGGTACTTGTTCCAAAATCTTACTTGTGATCAAATGGTACCCTCTCGGATAAGGTTTTATTACAATCTCTTTTTGAAATGATTTCATGAAATTTTTACCAATAATGTTTGTTCAAGTGAAGTTAGGGAAAAGATTTGTACCCCATTCAAAAAATACATGAATGCATTGTATCAATTCTTGGAGCCCAAAAACAGGATCTCACTACATACCACTTCGGTAATATATTTTTTGTTGCCATTCTCATCATCCCATGATCTTGTGGTGAGTTTTCCTTCCAGTGCTACTTCCTTTCCTTTTTCAAGATAAGATTCTACCAGATCAGCGGTCTTGTTCCAGGCGATTATATTGTGCCATTCCGTTTCCTCAACTTTTTCACCTTTGGCATTGACATAGCTGTCATTGGTTGCCAGTGAAAATTTCGCAAGTTTAGTTCCTGACTCAAGGGTTTTAACTTCCGGGTTCATTCCTAAATGTCCGATCAATTGCACTCTGTTTCTTAATTTGTTCATTGTATTCGATTTTGTGCTCATATCATTTGAGCTGTTAAACTTTTGGCAAACCTGAACTGGTCCGCTTCTGCAAATTTGTGACGAGAAAATCAAAAGGTTGTCTTGATAAACACTTACTTTCGTATGTAAATGAATGTAGTCGTTTGTAAATGGCTAATATTTTGTAGCTTTAATCAATTATAAAAAAAATTCGAAGATTACTTTTTAAATAATTTTTATTAATTAATTGTATGCTACCTTTAAAAAAATCACTTGTAACAATTAAGGTTTTACTGCTTAAACATGGATAATAAAGTTTGTTTGGAATGCGGAGAACGCATTCAAGGAAGAAGTGACAAAAAATTTTGTAGCGATTATTGTCGCAACGCACATAATAACAAAGTGAATAAAGACAGTAAAAACCTGATCAGGAATACAAATAATCGATTGCGTAAAAACTATAAGATACTGTCTGAGCTGAACGTTAAAGGAAAGACCAAGGTGGTTCGGAATACACTGAACGGCCATAACTTTGATTTTTCATTGTTTACCTCTATTTATACCACCAAAACCGGAAATGTATATTATTATGTTTACGATCAGGGTTACCTCGAGCTTGATAATGATTATTTCCTGCTGATCAAAAGTGACTAACATGCCAGCAAGATTTGCCTATAGCACATATTACTTTTGTAACAATCCCATTGTTCATTCGTCGAATGGTAAAATAATTTCATGCGGTTAAAAATCTTATGTGCCTTCTTTGTTTTATTACAGACCATTGACTCCCAAGTTAATGCCCAGGACAACAGCGTTATAACAGGAAAAATCATCAATGGGGAAGATAAAGAACCTTTGCCTTTTGCTTCTATCCGGTTAAAGAATCATCCCATAGGAACCATCAGCAATGAAGAGGGTGAGTTTGATTTTTATATCCCTAAATCAAAAAGAAATGACACCCTAAACATCAGCTTTATTGGCTTTAACAGTTATGAGGTGCCTCTGGCACATCTCAATAGGGAGCTTGAAATTGTTCTTACGCCTAGTTCGAATGTACTTGATGAAGTGATACTTACGGAAAAAAATCCGCTTGATTATATCAAAAAAGCCCTGGAAAGACTTTCCGAAAATTATCCGCAGGAAGACTACCAGAGTATCGCCTATTACAGGGAAAAATTCATCGAAAATGGCGCTGTGATCAACAAGGAAGAAGGCGTGTTCAAAACGTATTATCCTAAGATAGGAGATTCTGCTCAGAACCAACATCAGTTGCTGCTGTACGAACCCGAAGAAAATCCGCAACAATTTCAATTCATGAGAGAGTGGTTCGAAGAGAAACAGGAAAAAAGGAAAAAGAAGGCCATCAAAAAAGGAGAAGAATTTGACGAAGAAGCATATGACAGTGATATGGATATGGATTTTGGCGGGCCCGAAACAGTCATCGATCTGGATATCAATAATGAAAGGGATAATTATTTAAATCCAAAACATTTCAAAAAATACGAATATAGCTTTGGCGATGAAACTTCACTTAATGGAGAAAGGCTTGTTGCCATTAATTTTAAGGCTAAAAGGACGATTGACCACAAAAGAGACGCTGGAAAGATACTGATCAATACAGAAGACTATGCGATCGTATCGATAGAACAAACAGGAAAATTTAGCATTCCTTTTATTGTCAAACCGATATTGTTCGTCATTGGACTAAAGATCCAGAA
>JBFFLO010000407.1:0-2720 GCA_041554895.1 Lutimonas sp.
ATTTTGAATAAAGTTTCTTCTTGACTTCATTGCTTACTTTTTTTTGATGAAAATTTTAGCGGCTTGACCCCCGCTTTTAAAAAATAGGTCTATTCTTTTGTATATCTTTGTTTGCATCTAAAATTAGTAAAAAATGTCTGCTGTAAAAAACTACATCGATCAAAATAAAAACAGATTTATTGAAGAGTTGATCTCTTTGCTGAAATTACCTTCAGTAAGCGCTGATAAGGCTTATGCAAAGGATGTATTGATGACGGCTCAGGCTGTCAAGAAACACCTTGAACAGGCAGGCTGCAAAAAAGTGGAAATCTGTGAAACACCGGGCTACCCCATTGTTTATGGAGAACACCTTATTGATGCTAATTTACCCACCATACTGGTTTATGGCCACTATGATGTACAGCCTCCTGATCCTGTTGATTTGTGGCACTCGCCTCCTTTTGAGCCGGTGATTAAAAAAACTGAACCCCATCCGGAAGGCGCTATTTACGCGAGAGGTTCTTGTGATGATAAGGGGCAGATGTATATGCATGTAAAGGCATTTGAGATCATGATGAATTTGAACACCCTGCCGTGCAATGTTAAATTTATGATTGAAGGGGAAGAAGAAATTGGCTCGCCTAGTCTGGAATGGTTTGTGAAAAAAAATCAGGAAAAATTAAGTAATGATGTGATCCTTATTTCAGATACCGGAATGATCAGTAACCAACAACCCTCGATCACTACGGGCCTCAGAGGTTTAAGTTATGTGGAAGTTGAAGTTACCGGACCGAACAGAGATCTGCATTCTGGCCTTTATGGGGGGGCAGTCGCCAACCCGATTAATATCTTGGCCAAGATGATCGCCTCGCTGCACGATGAGAACAATCATATTACGATCCCTGGATTTTATGATAAGGTTATAGAAGCAACTCACAAAGAAAGAACAGAAATGGCAAAAGCCCCTTTCTCTCTTGAAGCTTATAAAAAAGCCCTTGATATAGAAGAGGTTTTTGGGGAAACGGGGTACACAACCAATGAAAGAAATTCGATCAGGCCAACGTTAGATGTTAACGGGATCTGGGGAGGTTACACAGGCGAAGGCGCCAAAACGGTGATTGCCAGTAAAGCCTATGCCAAAATCTCGATGCGCCTGGTTCCTGACCAGGATCCTGATGAGATCACAAAATTATTCAGTGAACACTTTGTGAATATTGCTCCAAAAGCAGTAAAAGTAAAGGTAACGCCACATCACGGAGGGCATCCTTATGTAACGCCAATAGATAATATCGGGTACCAGGCGGCAAATAAAGCTTATACAGAAACTTTTGGTGTGCCTGCAATTCCGCAAAGGTCAGGAGGAAGTATTCCTATTGTGGCCCTGTTTGAAAAAGAATTGAAAAGTAAAACAATCCTGATGGGATTTGGTTTAGACAGTGATGCCATTCATTCTCCCAATGAGCATTTTGGTGTTTTTAATTATTTGAAAGGAATTGAAACCATACCCTTATTTTATAAAAATTATGTAGAGTTATATCTAAATCAATAATCGGTTAGGATATTTTTTTTACATATTTGGTAATGATGACGATTTGGGTTGGGCCCACCTTCCCTTCGATATATTCTGCATTGTCACGGTCTAATGAAATCCTGCGAACTGCGGTACCTTGCTTGGCGACCATGCTTGAGCCCTTCACTTTTAAATCTTTGATCAAGACTACCGAGTCTCCGGCTTGCAGTACAACACCGTTTACATCCCTGTGAACAATTTTGCTTTCACTTTCCTCACCCTCACCTGTAGCTTTCGCCCAGCTCAATTTCTCTTCATCCAGGTACATCATATCCAATAAATCCTGAGGCCAGCCTTCTGAACGCAGACGTGTTAACATGCGCCATACAACAACTTGTACGGCTGCCACTTCGCTCCACATACTGTCGTTCAAACAACGCCAATGATTCACTTCTAATTGATCAGGGTTTTCGATCTGATTCGAACAAGTGTGACAAATCAAGATACAATCTTCTTCAGTCCCTGCTGGAGTTGGCGGAACTTCATAAATAACCAATTGCTCCTCGGAGCTGCATAATTCACATTTTGATTGACTGCGTTCTTGTAAATTCCTTAATAAATTCATAGGGCTGTTCTTAAGATGGCAAAATTACATTTAATCAACAGGTGGACAAGTTTTAAGCTTAAATCATGTCCATTTTTCCAAATAATAACAATTTTAACAAAACTTTACCATAACAAAAGCAATATGCAAGCAACATATAGAAGGACTAATTCGTTGTTCTTAAATAAACCCTCCTTATATTATGATAAAAGAATTTTTTTGGATGTGCTCAGGCGCAGACACAGACCTGCTTCAGGAAAGCCCAAAATCTGAACAAATTAAATATGCCGGTATTGGTGGTACCGTTTTTTTCACAGCCATTATGGCATTTGTATCGAGCTCCTATGCCTTGTATACTGTGTTTGACAATGTTTATATGGCAGTACTATTCGGTTTGATTTGGGGCATGCTCATTTTCAACCTTGATAGGTTTATTGTTGGTACCATAAAAAAACGGGATTCATTTTGGAAAGAATTCCTTCAGGCCTCACCCCGACTTGTTTTAGCATTGATCATTGCTATCGTTATTTCAAAACCTTTAGAGCTAAAAATCTTTGAAAAGGAAATTGACAGGGTGCTATTAGAACAAAAAAACAACATGACTTTGTTAAATCAGGACCAGATAGC
>JBFFLO010000408.1:0-2718 GCA_041554895.1 Lutimonas sp.
AAGAATTTCAAGACCTATAACATGCTGCCTTTATACGTGATAAAGGATCAAAATGCTTCTTTTAATTTATCATTTGCAACTCAAGACAATAGAAACCTTCAAACCAAGGACCTTTATTTTGAACCTAATGTATCAACAAATGGTGATAACCAGGTGTTATCCATGAGGTTAAAAGTGGCTTCAGACAGGTACCTTGAATATAGGTACGAACTTAAGCCCGATGATTATATGCTTGATTTTGGGATCCGCACCCAAGGTATGGAAGCCGCGATCAATATGAGCCAGGCGATCAACCTTGATTGGCAGTTAAAAAGTTTTAGAACTGAAAAGAGCGTCAAATATGAGAACCAATATACCGATCTTCGTTATTTGCAAAATGGGGAATTTGAGTATATGAATGCAATGAGTGATGAAGATGAAGAAGATGTTGATAATTTGAACTGGGTGGCCTTTAAGCAGCAGTTCTTTACATCAATATTGTTGGCCGAAGATAAATTTGAATCAGCCAAACTGGTTTCAAAAAACCTTGTTCAGAACGAAGATATTGATACCATTTATACTAAAAAGTATGAGGCCTATATTCCATTACAAGCCAAAAACGGGGAGTTGGCTTATAATATGAATATGTATTACGGGCCGGTCGATTATAAAGTGTTGAGTACCTATGAAGGCAAACAATTAGATAGGATCGTTAGTTTGGGTTGGGGAATTTTCAGATGGATCAACAAGTTTGTGTTTATCCCGGTCTTCAGTTTTTTAAGTTCTTTCATTGGTAACTTCGGTATTGTGATCATATTAATGACCATTGTTGTTCGGATCATTATGTCACCGGTGGTATACAAATCTTATTTGTCAAGTGCCAAGATGAAGGTGTTAAGGCCTGAAATGCAAGAGATCAATGAAAAATTCAAAGGAAAGGAAAACGCGATGAAGCGTCAGCAGGAAACCATGGCGATCCAAAGAAAAGCCGGAGTGAATCCGCTGAGCGGTTGTATTCCGGCATTGATTCAAATGCCTGTTTTCTTCGCCTTGTTTAGATTTTTCCCTGCCAATATTGACATCAGGCAACATGGCTTTTTATGGGCAGATGACCTGTCGGCCTATGACGAAGTATTGCATTTGCCATTTAAAATCCCATTTTACGGGGATCATGTGAGTTTGTTTCCCATCCTTGCTTCAGTGGCCATTTTCTTTTATATGCAAATGACCCAAAGTCAGCAGATGAACATGCAGCAACCTCAGCAGGAAGGTATGCCTGATATGCAAAAGATGATGAAAATGATGATGTGGTTTTCACCTATCATGATGATGTTCTTCTTTAACAGTTATGCGAGTAGTTTGAGTTTATACTATTTTGTATCTAACTTGCTTACTATTGTGATTATGTTGGTGATCAAGCATTTTATTATTGATGAAGATAAGATCCATGCACAGATCCAGGAAAATAAGAAACGCCCAGAAAAGAAAAAGAGCGCCTTCCGCCAGAGATTGGATAATGCCATGAAACAGGCACAGGAGCAGCAGGCACAGAAGAAAAAATAAATCGGCAATTTGTTGAATTGCCAATATGAAAATAATAAAGGCTCGCTTGTTGGCAACAACAAGTGAGTTTTTTTTTAAGTTTTAACTTAAAAAGGTATTTAAAATTTTGTGGGGGATATTTAAAATAAGCTTTTTAAACCTTCAGGCATTCGTGGCTGAGCTCCGCAAAAACTGCTATTTCACGCATTCCAAGCCCCATTATTCCGCCATCATTCTCCTGATAAAGTTATAATAGACTTCGGCACCGTCGTACAATGAACTGATATGCAAATGCTCGTCTTTGCCATGAACACTTCTGACTTCTTCTATTTCGCAGAATATGGGAAGCGTGCCGTATGCAGGTATATCTTTGGCCCTGAATGAGCCCAGATCATTGATATTCGGCATCATCATCTCCATGGTTTTGGCCTCAGGGTATTTTTCCTTAATGGCCAGAGACAGGTTTTTATAATAAACTGTTTCGGTGCTGCTGATTTGATAATTTGGCAGTGTCTTTAAAACAGTGATCTTGATGTCATCATTTTTCAATGTTTTCCTGATCATGTTCAAGAACTCCTGCTCATCCGTCTCAGGCAGCAAACGACAATCTAACTGCGCTCCTGCAACAGAAGCCATTTTATTAACAGCGTTACTGTTACTATACATATTTGTCAATGTGATCGTATTGGTAAACAAGGCAAACAATTCAGGATGGGACCTCAATTGTCCCGTAAGAACAGATCTGAATAACCTGGGGTGTTTCAGCACCATTTTCTTACCTCCTTTGTGATGCTGAGCCAGGTCTTTTAAGAATTTGACGTTGATATCGTTATATACGGCTTTTGGCTTTTTATTGGTGAGTTTTTCAAGTGCAGATACAAGTTCCTTGTTGGCGTAGGTCAGGGGCGTTATAGAGCCATGCCCGGTAGTTTTCGACCGCAGCTCAAGTTCTATCCAAAGTGGTTTTTTGTGAACCACGGAAATCCCAAAAACAGGTTGCCTGAAATCTCCCTCCATCAAAGAAGTGAGCTCTGACGGCCCTTCTCCGAATACTGCCACAGGATTTAATTCATCGAAATGATGTTCATTGACATAGCTAATACCCCCGTCACATTGGGTTTCTTCACAGGAAACAGCCAGAAAGGTTATATTGTAAGGACTCATTTGATAATTCCGTTCCTGCATGATAGAAAGGAT
>JBFFLO010000409.1:0-2717 GCA_041554895.1 Lutimonas sp.
CGGATGAGCTGAGAGCTTCATATTTGACACCCTTGCAACGCAAGAATTTCAATAGTTCAGGAATTTTGTATGGTTGCATGGCAGGAATGGATGCCTGGAAAGATGCGGGTCTTAAGATTGATGATAAAGCGGAAGTAGATTATGATACAGGCATTATTTTCGGAGCCGGTCAGTCGGGCGTGGATAAATTCAGAGAAGCCGTCTATAAATTAGATCAGGGCCAAGTCAGGCGACTGGGGAGCAATACGGTTTCTCAAACCATGTCAAGCGGCATAAGTGCCTATTTGGGAGGGATTCTGGGATGTGGAAACCAGGTGAGTACCAATTCATCAGCTTGCACAACAGGAACAGAAGCTGTATTGCTGGGAGCTGAACGGATACAAAATGGCAAGGCCAAAAGGATGTTGGTTGGAAGCTGTAGTGATCATGGTACTTATATTTGGGGAGGATTTGATGCGATGAGGGTGATGACCTATAAGCATAATGAAAGCCCTGTGCAGGGATCCCGGCCCATGAGCGCAACAGCTTCCGGATTCGTTCCGGGATCAGGTGCCGGAGCACTGTTGTTGGAAGACCTGGATAGCGCCAGAGCAAGAGGTGCTGTGATATACGCAGAAATCCTTGGGGGGCATATTAATTCTGGCGGCCAGCGAAATGGAGGGACCATGACAGCTCCGAACTCTGCCGCTGTTCAAAAATGCATTGAATCGGCTTTAACGGATGCAGGTATCAAGGCAATTGAAATAGACACCATCAATGGGCACCTCACGGCTACTTCAAAGGATGCCTTGGAAATAAAAAATTGGAAAAGAGCACTGGGTCTTTCAAAAAGCGGCTTTCCACTTATCAATTCGCTTAAATCTATGACGGGTCATTGCCTGGCAGCGGCAGGCAGCATAGAATGTGTGGCATCAGTACTGCAAATTGAGCATGATTTTATTTTTCCTTCGATCAATTGTGAAGATCTCCACCCTGACATCAGGGAAGAAATTGGAGAATTGTCCGTTCCACACCAAGTAAGAGACCAAAAAGTAACTACGGTGATCAAGGCCAGCTTCGGGTTTGGAGATGTAAATGCCTGTGTCATTTTTAGAAAATTTAAAGATTAAAAAAATGGAGAAAGAACTTCTAATTGAAAAATTAAAGGAGATTGTAAAGCCTTATGTTCAAGATCAAGTTGCTTTTGAGCAACTTACAGAGGAAACCGATTTTATCAATGACCTAAAAGTGAATTCAGCGAACCTGATCGATATTGTGCTGGATGTGGAGGATGTATTTGATATTGAAATAGACAATGAATCCATGGAACAAATGTTGGATGTTAAAAAGGCCATTGAAATCATCCAGTCTAAAATGAAATGATTTTTGAGCTATGATCGGTAATGATATTGTTGATTTGAAATTAGCTAAAAAGCAGAGCAACTGGAGGCGCAAAGGATTTCTGGAAAAAGTGTTTTCCGTAAATGAACAAGCCATGATCTTTGATGCGGCAGAGCCTGAGCTCATCGTATGGGCACTTTGGTCGATGAAAGAGAGTGCCTATAAGGCCGGGTTAAGGGTCCAGAAAAAAATCCGGATCAACCCTAAAGATTTTGACTGCCTCATGCTCAATCAACATAAGGGAATGGTGAAATATGGCGAAGAAGTGTATCATACTATATCACAGATAAACCAAGACTTCGTGCATACTCAAGCTTGTTCAAAAACATTTGATGCCAGGCTTTTTTCCAAAGTAATAAAGACAGATCAAAGTTGCTTGGATTCAAACCAGCTCTATCATACTATAATTTCAGCTGTAGCAGTTAACAAGGGCTGTGACAAACACGATGTGGTCATAAAGAAGAATAGCCTGGGAATACCTGAGCTATACATGACGGGTAAAAGAATGCCTGTTTTATGTTCTCTCAGCCATCACGGTCGTTATGGATCTTACCTGATCAGTGCTTAACAGAGCAGGTTTTTTTTATCTTTATAAAAGAATTCTTGAGTTTTGTTGATGCACCAAAGCAACTCACTATAAATTCAGTACCATGGACAATAGAAGATCCTTTCTCAAAAAATCTGGTTTACTCATAGCAGCCAGTAGCATTTCTTTTCCTCAGTTTCTATATGCCCAACCCAAAAAGAAGTTGGGAGTGGCGCTTGTAGGATTGGGTTATTACAGCAGAGATTTACTGGCTCCGGCCTTACAGCTTACAGAACATTGTGAGCTCCGTGGGATTGTTACAGGTTCTCCAGATAAAATCCCTGTTTGGCAAGCAAAGTATGGCATTGCTGACAAGAATATTTTCAATTATGAAAATATGCATCAGATTGCCGGAAATGACGATATCGATGTGGTCTATATAGTTTTACCCAATGCCTTGCATAAAAAATATGCCATCATAGCGGCGGAAGCCGGAAAGCATGTTTGGTGCGAGAAACCCATGGCACCTACCGTCAAAGATTGTGAAGAAATTATAGCGGCATGCAAAAAAAACAAGGTGCAACTGACCGTAGGTTACAGAATGCAGCATGAGCCTGTTACCCAAAAAATTGTCAATATGGCCCGATCCAAGCCTTTTGGCCATATCCGTAAATTGAGGGCCGAAGCCGGGTTTTACAACAGCGGAGGTGATGGCACACATTGGAAATTGCACAAAGAACTTGCAGGGGGAGCGATGTTTGATATGGGCGTATATCCTTTAAATGCCGCGCGTTATGCGACGCAAATGGAA
>JBFFLO010000410.1:0-2712 GCA_041554895.1 Lutimonas sp.
CAGGAGAAGAAAACTAAACTATAAAAACCATGAAAAAATTTACCCAATTGCTACTTCCCTTGTTTATATTCTTTTATAGCTGTGATTCAGGAAAAAAGGAAGGTGATATCGAAAAATGGAAGAATGAAATACTTGAAACTGAAAAGGATTTTGCGGCCATGGCTGAGCAGGAAGGAATTTCAGAAGCTTTCTTGTTCTATGCTGCAGATGACGCGGTGCTTATGAGAAATAATAGTTTGATTATTGGCATCGAAGCTTTACAAGAAAATTTTAAAAAAGAAAAATCAACCGGCGAGAAGGTTAGCCTTGCCTGGAAACCTGATTTTGTGGATGTAGCCATGTCAGGGGATTTGGGATATACCTATGGTAAATATACCTATACCACTACCGATTCAATTGGTGAAACCAAGGCAGTTGAGGGAGTATTTCATACAGTTTGGAAAAGGCAAGCCGATGGAAAGTGGAAATTTGTTTGGGACTAATGTATGGGTACAGGTTTTAAGACAATGAAAAAACAACCATTGAGGCTCTTGAAAACATGAACTTGGAGACCATATTCGCAGCGCTTAGCGAAGCCGTTAATCGTTGGCCTTTAACGCTTAGGAACATCAGGTAACTCATGGTTTATTGAACGTGGTCAAGAGCTTTGGCACGGATCCCGATATTTCTCCAAAAGTTAGCGTAAGTATCACGCGGAAAAAGCAGCTTGCTTTGATAAAATCGGCAACCAAAGGCAGGATTGGGTAATACTTAAATTTTTGACAGTAATTTTGTATAAATTAGTGAAGTGGGCAAATAACCCATAAGCATATGCCCTTTGGGGATTAAATCCAGTAGCAGATGACTAAAACCGTAAAAGTAGCAGCCGCACAAATTTCGCCTGTATTTTTAGACAAAGAAAGAACCATTCAAAAGGCCTGTCGGGCAATTCAGGAGGCAGGAGACAATGGAGCCGATTTAATCGTTTTTCCGGAGGCTTTTATTTCAGGTTACCCGGATTGGGTCTGGCTCATTCCAAATAGTAAGGGTGCTGATTTGAATGAGTTATATGTAAAACTTGTTCAAAATGCTGTTTCTGTGCCAGATGATGGTAGCAGACAACTTTGTAAAGCAGCCAAAAAATCAGGTATTAATGTGGTGATCGGGATGCATGAAAGAAATTCTGAAACCAGCGGAGCAAGTTTATTTAACAGCTTATTGTTTATAGACGACAAGGGTTTGGTCATAGGTAAACACAGAAAACTGATCCCGACAGGAGGGGAACGTTTGATATGGTCGCAAGGTGACGGCAGCTCATTACGCTCCTATGATACTTCAGCAGGAAAACTGGCAGGCTTGATCTGTTGGGAAAATTTCATGCCTTTGGCACGCAATGCCATTTATGAAAGTGGTGCCCAAATTTTAGCTGCGCCAACCTGGGATAAAAGTCCAAACTGGATTCAATCGATGCGGCACGTTGCCAGAGAAGGCGGTCTTTTTGTCATCAGTACGTGCATGGCCCTAAAAATGGATGATATTCCTGATCATTACGAGTTTAAAAATCTTTATCCGGAAGGAAGGGAATGGATCAATGTTGGCAATAGTGCCATCATTGCGCCAAATGGAGAGATTATAGCAGGGCCTCTGGAGGCAAAGGAAGGTATTTTATATGCAGAGCTTGATCTTGATCAGGTGATAAAGGCCAAACGTATGTTTGATGCCGTTGGGCATTATTCAAGACCTGATGTATTTACTTTTAATCTAAAGAATACACCCGGTTGATCAACAAATAACTTAGACAATTGATAGAATTAGTTTTCAAACGCTGCCGGGTTTGGACCAACCAGTGTTTTACCGGGGATTTTGAATACTTAAAATTTTGAATAAGAGGGAAATGACAGATACTAAAATAAGCATTAGACCAATAATTAAGCATATTGGAACCACAGAAAAGAAAACTGATGAGGAAAGTTTTCAAAATACGACCCTGAGGCCCGTTCTTAAGTTGCAGCATGAATTATTGATCGCGTTTTTTGAGAATTATGTGGGTAAGAAAAAAATTGATTTTCAGGGATTAAGTAGCATAAGAAAGGAGGATATCGTATCAAATATGTTTAAAAAAGACAACATGTTTAAAACAGAACTAAGAGGCATGATCATTGGTCAGTTCACAGTGAGCGAGTTTGCTGTTTATCAAAAATTGGCCCCGGAAGCGAACAAGAGAATCCTATCTATGGCTAAGGAAAGATTACTTTCCGTATTTTTATAAACTGAAGGTATTCTTTTTGGCACTTTAGCACAGGGCCCTGATTTACGAATGCCATGCTCTATAGGGTGGTAAAAAGGGGGTACATGGTTCTATATAAAAAGACTAAATAGATGAAAACTAAAAACATATTTTTATTTGCTGTTTTGGTAATGCTTGTTTGCCAGCAGGGTTGCTCTCAATCTTCCGAAACCGGAAAAGCCTCTTTTTACAATGATAAATTTGAAGGGAAAACAACAGCCAGTGGAGAGGTATTTAGTCAATCGAAGTTAACAGCTGCACATAAAACACTTCCATTTCAGACGAAAATCAAAGTGACCAATCTTGCCAATAAGCGATCAGTTATTGTTACTGTAAATGACCGTGGCCCTTTTGTTGAGGGCAGAATTTTAGACCTTTCAAAGGAGGCGGCGATTAAACTTGATTTTATTGACAAAGGTGTTGCGAAGGTGAGTCTTGAGGTTCTC
>JBFFLO010000411.1:0-2705 GCA_041554895.1 Lutimonas sp.
GAAGAAATTCAGCAGGCTATTGGCAGTGAGGATGTTTCCAAGATCCAGTCTGTAAAAGGAATAGGGCTAAAAACGGCACAACGGGTCATTGTGGATCTGAAGGATAAAATTTTAAAATCTTATGAAATTTCAGAAGATTTACCAAGTTCGAACAATACAATCAAAATTGAAGCGTTATCAGCTTTAGAAGTCTTAGGATTTTCGAGAAAAAAAATTGAAAAAGTTATACAAGTTATTTTACAAAATTCTCCTGGCATAAGTCTGGAGGAACTCATTAAACAAGCGCTTAAAAACTTGTAACTGTTGATCCGAGTTAAACAATTTAAATATAATCTCCCTATTATATTAATTGTGCTTTTATTGAGCACGACCTTTGTTTCGGCTCAAATAAATTCTGAGAATAATTCTATAACTGGCAATCAATCAATTACTTCAGCCGGAAAAGATACCATAGCACCACTTCCCTATACCTTTAACCACAATCAAAGCGGAAGACTATTTCTAAACGATAATAAGGAACTTGAAGTCATTTATGACCCCCAATCAGGGAATTATATTTTGATGGAAAAAATTGGTGATTATTACATCAAGTACCCAACTCAAATGACTCCCGAAGAATATAAAGATTATCGCTTGCAAAGAGATATGCTCGAATATTCGAAAGACAAGATCAATGCGGTAAGTGGTAAAACAAAGGGTGCTTCTGATGTTCAAAAAAATTTATTGCCGACTTACTATGTAAACTCAAATTTCTTTGAAAGTATTTTTGGAGGAAATCAAATTGACGTGAACGTACAGGGATCCATTCTGATCAAAATGGGACTGATTTATCAACGTGTTGAGAATCCTCAGTTATCAGAAAATAATCGTCAGAACACGACCTTTGATTTTGACCAGGAGATCAATGCCAGTTTAAATGCAAGAATTGGCAACCGTTTAAGGGTTTTGGCAAATTTCGATACCCAATCTACTTTTAACTTCCAGAACATGGTGAAGCTGGAATATACCCCTACGGAAGATGATATTATCAGAAAGATCGAAGTGGGTAATGTTTCCATGCCGATCAGAAACTCTCTGGTAACAGGCGCTCAAAACCTTTTTGGAGCAAAAATGGAGCTGCAGTTTGGTAAAACAACAGTTACCGGTATTTTTTCTCAACAAAGATCGCAAACCAGATCGGTCTCGGCTCAGGGCGGTTCGATACTGAATGAGTTTGATTTTAAAGCCAGTAATTATGATAATAACAGGCACTTTTTTATTGCCCAGGGGTTCAGGGATAAATACAATGAAGCCCTTTCGAATTTTCCATTGATCAATAGCTCTGTAAACATCACAAGAATTGAAATTTGGGTTACCAATCGAAATGCTACGACTACTGGGACCAGAAATATAGTGACCCTTGCGGATCTTGGAGAAAATGACCCTGACAATATCGGTCCTGCGAATGTGACACCGGTTCCAGGTGGCAAAGACCCTTCTAACGAAGCCAATAACCTGCAGGATTTACTGACACTCAATGGGCCTATCAGAAAAATATCTACCGTGGGACAGGCCCTAAGCCCCTATAACATGGCACAAGGCAGGGATTATACCATAGTTGAAAACGCCATCAAACTTGTACAGGGAGTAGATTTTACCATGAACGCTCAGTTGGGTTTTATTACCTTGAACAGGCGATTGGTCGATAGTGATGTCCTGGGGGTTGCTTACGAATATTCTGACGGGACCGAAGTATTCCGTGTCGGGGAATTTACAGATGCCGGTGTCATTGCACCAGACAATTTGGTGGTAAAAATGCTGCGAAGCGAGATCATCAACCCAAATATCCCCATGTTCGACCTATTGATGAAGAATGTTTACGAAATTCCAGGGGCCTTTCAATTGCAAAAAGAAGGTTTTAGGTTGGAACTTTTATATTATGACGACAGCACCGGTGAGCCGGTAAACATTTTACAAAATGCACAAACTCCGGGTGTAAACGATCGAACTATAATGAACCTGTTGCGATTGGACCGATTAGATCAAAATAATAATTTTAAACCCGAAGGAGATGGTTTCTTCGATTATGTGGAGGGTATTACCATAGATTCACCAAATGGTTATTTTATTTTCCCTACCGTTGAACCTTTTGGGGAAGACCTTGATGACCAACTGCTGCCTGAAGATGATGTATATATTTTCAGGGAACTTTACGACAGGACCCAGGCTGAGGCCGAAAATGATTTTCAACAAAAGGATAAATATTCGTTTAGAGGTTACTTTAAATCGGATGGTAAAAACGGCATCCCCCTGGGTGCTTTTAATGTCCCCAGAGGATCCGTTAAGGTAACTTCTGGCGGGAGAGAATTGGTCGAGGGAGTTGATTATGTGGTAGATTATAATATTGGAAATGTTCAGATCATCAATCCCACATTGGTGGCATCTGATGCGCCTATTCAAGTGAATGTTGAGAATAACATCGGATTCAACCAGCAGCGCAGAAGGTATATGGGGGTAGATGTCTTACACGTGTTCAATGAAAAACTTGCCGTTGGGGGAAATATCATCAACCTTAATGAAAGACCGCTTACACAAAAAGCGCAATTTGGCTCAGAACCCGTCAATAATACGATTTTAGGTGCCTATCTAACGTATCGAACTGAAGTGCCTAAATTGACCAAATGGGCCAATGCCTTGCCCAACATCGATACTGATGTACCTTCTTA
>JBFFLO010000412.1:0-2702 GCA_041554895.1 Lutimonas sp.
AATAAGATAATAATGGCCGTTATGCTTTTAATGATCAAGGATGTAAAATTAATGGCTTCCTCTTTTTCGATCTTACCTGTAGTAATCCATTTCTTGCGAAGATCATTCATTTCAGCTGCAGAGATGCTTTCTAAACCTTTTTGTAAAATGTTCCTTAACAGGAGGTTCTTTTTAAGAACTGCCATATGAAGCCCGGGGAAATTCATTTTATCCAACTGGATATCTGACGAAATCTTTAGATTAGGTATAAAATCTGATTCCAGATAGTATGAAACCACTCCTATACTCTCAACAAACCCGTCCAATTCTCCAGTGGATACTTTCATCAGTCCGTCGCGAACCGTTTTAACAGGAACGGCATGGATATTAGGGTAGTTCTTTTCCAATTCAGCAGTGATAGTAAATCCCTCGATAACGGCAATATTTTTATCAGAAAGATCACGAATAGAATTTATGGTATCATTGATATTGGTCACCAATATGCTGGGCTGGATATAATAGCTGGAAGTGAATTCCATATAGGTGCTTCTTTCATCGTCTTTATATACCGCGGGTAAAATTTGAATTTCATCTCTTTTGAACCGATCGAGGATCTCATTCCAGGAATAGCCATTGACAAACTGAATGTTCAAACCGGTTTTTTCTGCTACCAACTCAATGAGATCTATAGAATATCCCGCAGGTAGATTGTCCTTGTCCACAAAGTCAAAAGGGGGCCAGTCCATTTCATTGGCAACATTCAAAGATTGATGTGAAGCAATCCAGTCATTTTCTTCCTGTGTAAACTCAATATTGTTTTCCTGAGCCCTTAATTGCAGACCGATAACCAATAGAAATACGATGGGTAAATAATAAAGTTTCACTGTATACCAAGCTTTCATCTCAAATTGTATATAATTATTTGCTAAAATCATTCATTAAAAATAATACCCGAAATTGATGTTCAACCTCGAATTCCAGTCCTGATCCTCGGGATGCTCCAAACCTATACCCGGACCCCCTGAAAACCACATGTTTTGACCAAAAATATAATCAAAATAGGCATATAGGCCCCTCTTGATCAGTGTTGTCCCCAGTACTATTTGTTTTGAGTTACTGCCGTATCCCTTTTTAGGATTTACCATACTCATATTCGCATAGACCCTGATTTTATCAAGATATTTGCCGTTAATATTGATATCATTTGCCAGGTTAAATGTATAAACATTGGCTTTTGAATTTACAAAAAATGGAGACATAAATGCTCCAAATTGCAGCGTCTCGTCACTAAGCCCTTCAGGATTTTTTGGGTTAAACTCATATTCGATCCATTGAAAGTGCAGGTTCCAGTTCTTATAAAACAGATTATTATGCAAAGCAAAGGCATGCCTTTCGCCTTTTTCCTCAGTCGTTTTATTATACATCTGTCCAGCTTCAATTGATGCGCCAAGCTTCATTAAAAGGTTCTTATTTATCGCCCATTTGTAGACGGTCCTTAGGTTCAACTGATTGATTTCCTGGTTTGTTTGTATCTCATCAGTGACAAGATCAAATGAATATCTTCCATATCGTTCAGAATCAATATATTCAGGGTTTTTATAAAATGCTCCCTGAATGTTCCATAATTCATGATCATATATAAATTTGATCCCCGTATCATAGTCATCTTCAAAACCCAAATAATAGGTTGCATTGAACCAAAAACTATGGGACGCGTAGGGAAGAATACCAAATGGAACCTGGTGAATACCGATCTGTACAGATGATCGATCAGTCAGATGGTAGCCAAAATACCCGTGATGAATTGCATTAAAATTGCCATACCATCGATATTCAACCGATAAGAATATGTCCTTATAATCGATATCGGCATTCAACCTGAACAGCTCAAATTCAAAATCCCCCAGCCTGTCCATATTTTGTTCGTCGTAATTCCTGTATGAATAATTAAGACGCAGGGCCCCTCCAATTTTAATTTTAGGGAGCGGTTTTAAACTATCGCGAGCCGCATTTTCCTCTGAGTTTAAAATATCATTTAAAAAGTTGCTCTTCTTATCGGTCATATCCATAGCGCTTTTACCCGGTACATCAGGCTGGTTTTGGGCATAATTTTTCCCCATGCTGAAGCCAGCGATCAGGATATATATGAAAATATGTTTATGTAAGGATATGCTCATTGATACATCAGTATTTGCCGATTGGTTCACAGATAATTAACTTTTTATTCAATACAACATGAATTGTAGAGACCTGAACTTCAAGCCACAAAGGTCACATCCTATTTTTCTTAATCATCAACGGTCCCATTGGAAATTGATCCAGGCACCGCAGCAAATAGCAACTTTTTAAGAATAAAACAATGCCGTGTGAAAGTTGGGTTTGATCGTTGATTTCATTTTGGCAATGCATATAAATTAGCATGTTTTGGAAAAAGACCCACATCTAAAGATAATGAAATTTATTAACTATCTGCGAATCAACAATTCATCGGTTTAAAATGAGGGATGATTTTTTTGACCTGAGATAAGGTACGGTCAAAAATCAAAAGAAGGCTCACCGGCTTTTGGGAATTTAATTACACAGAACTGAAAAAGATGCGATGCTTCAAAAAATTGTACCTTTAGCCTAGACAATAAAAGTATGATGACAATGATCTGGGCTGGTTTTGGGGTCCTAGGCCTGATGACCGTATTATGGCTGATAAGCATTTATTTGAAAAACGT
>JBFFLO010000413.1:0-2698 GCA_041554895.1 Lutimonas sp.
CCTCCACCAGCGGCCCCGCCTCTTAAAGAATTGATAACAGTCCAGCCCTCTGCTTCTGTTTCGCGATCCCTCCAGTGAAATACAATTTCAGGCTCTTTATTTTCATATTTTTTTAAAAGATTTTTCATAATTCTTCCTTCTGGGTATTCATATATTATAAATGACTCCACTACTGTGGTCTTTCATCGCTCCTGTTACACTTTTCAGGCAATTTACTTCTTCCTGGTCTTTCAATACACCCAAAAAAGCAAATAGCAAAGCCTCCTTGAATTCGATGATCTCTTTAGAGGGTATTACAATCTGAGCATTAGTATGGTTTCTGATCCTTTCAATCATAAAATCATTAAGTGCTCCGCCTCCTGTTATTAATACCTGCAGCTCTTCTTTATCAAAATTTACGGAGGCCTCATTGATGTTATCCGAGATCTGAATAGCACTGTGTTCAATAAAAGTTCTAAGCTTGTCTTCCAATGTTAGATCAAAATCTGAAAAAATCGGTAAAATTACCTCTTCCACAAATTCATAACCCAGTGACTTAGGTTGCTCCTGATCATAAAACGCCAAAGCATTTAATTTAGCCAAAAGCATTTCATTGATGCTGCCCCCGGAAGCTATTCTTCCTTTATCATCATAGTCAAGACCGTTCAGGCGTGTAAAATGATTCAATACAATATTAGCCGGGCAAATGTCAAAGGCTATCCTTTCGTTTAGGTTATCGAAAGAGATGTTGGCAAAACCTCCAATATTAAGGCAAAAATCATAGTCGGAAAACAAAAACATGTCCCCAACAGGCACCAGGGGCGCACCTTGTCCTCCCAGGGCAACGTCCTGCACCCTGAAATCGCAAATTACCTTTATCCCGGACCGGCCTGCCAGATGTGCTCCGCTGCCAATTTGCAGGGTATAGTTTTGGCCCGGATCGTGATAAATCGTATGGCCATGAGAAGCTATAAAATCAAGATCCTCAATCTTGTTTTCTGTTATAAAATCTTTTACCAATTCTCCGAGGAACACCCCGTAATCGGCATCAAGTTTTGTTAATTTTTCTCCTGAATAACCAAAAGCATCCTTTAACTTGTTTTTCCATATTTCGGAATAATTAACCGATTTTGCTTTCAATATTTCAAAACCATAGCCCTTATTTCGGCTTATTTTAACATATGCTAAATCCACTCCATCTAGTGAGGTTCCGCTCATCAATCCGATTACGTGCCATTCTTTATCAATCATATCCTGTAAAATTACAAATACATTTTGATAATTTGACTATATTTGAGCAATTCAATTTTTAATTAACAAAGTCATTTTTATACATGGATTTTACCCTAACCGAAGAACAGATCATGATACGGGATGCGGCTCGTGATTTTGCAAGAAATGAATTATTACCCGGCGTTATAGAAAGGGATGAAAAACAGGAATTCCCTCATGAACAGATCAAAAAAATGGGGGAGTTAGGCTTCCTTGGCATGATGACCGATCCTCAATATGGCGGGGGCGGAATGGATACCGTATCCTACGTTCTTGCCATGGAAGAGATTTCCAAAATAGATGCCTCTGCTGCTGTGGTTATGTCTGTAAATAATTCGCTGGTTTGCTGGGGCCTTGAAAATTTTGGGACAGAAGAGCAAAAACAAAAGTATCTGATTCCCCTGGCAACAGGAGAAATCATTGGCGCTTTTTGCCTTAGCGAGCCCGAAGCCGGAAGTGACGCCACTTCTCAAAAAACAACTGCCAAAGACATGGGAGATCATTACCTTGTGAACGGTACGAAAAACTGGATCACCAATGGCAATAATGCCAGTATCTATCTTGTAATTTGTCAAACGGATGTTGACAAAGGACATAAGGGGATCAATGCCTTGATCATGGAAAAGGGCATGGAAGGTTTTGCTGTGGGCCATAAAGAAAACAAACTGGGTATTAGGGGGTCAGACACCCACTCCCTGATGTTCAATGATGTCAAGGTTCCGAAAGAAAATCGAATTGGTGAAGATGGATTTGGTTTTACTTTTGCCATGAAGACACTCGCCGGAGGGAGGATCGGGATTGCTGCTCAAGCCCTGGGAATCGCTTCTGGTGCTTATGAATTGGCACTGCAGTACTCGAAAGAACGCAAGGCCTTCGGAAAAGAGATCAGTAAACATCAGGCCATTGCGTTCAAATTGGCAGATATGGCAACCGAAATCGAAGTAGCCCGCCTCTTGTGTTTAAAGGCTGCCTGCGATAAGGATGAAAAAAAAGACTACACCCAATCCGGGGCCATGGCAAAATTGTATGCTGCTGAAATGGCTATGAGGAATACTGTTGAGGCGGTTCAAATTCACGGGGGATATGGTTTTGTAAAAGAGTACCATGTCGAAAGGCTGATGAGAGATGCGAAGATCACCCAGATCTATGAAGGCACCTCCGAAATCCAAAAGATCGTCATCTCTAGGTCAATTCTGCAATAAGACATGGAGACAGACCTAAAAGTTCTTATCACAGGCGGTACAGGATCGGTCGGGCGCGAGCTTTGCGAATTCCTGACCAGGCACAATGTCGAAGTAAGCGTGTTGAGTCGCAGCAAAAACAACAATTCTCCATACAAGACCTACCTTTGGGATCATGAAAAATCCCTAATCGATAATGAGGCCTTTAAAAATATAGACTATATCATACATTTGGCTGGTGCAGGAATTGCTGACAAAAGATGGAC
>JBFFLO010000414.1:0-2695 GCA_041554895.1 Lutimonas sp.
AGGCACTTCCTGGTGCTCAAAAAAGAAAATATACCCCCCTAAAGTAAGTATACCTCCCAAGGCAGATACTGCCAGCATCGTAAAAAAGTTTTTCATGATAGCATTTTTTAACATTCAACCCAAATTTAAAAAGAAAAAAACCAAGTCAGAACTACTTTAACCTAAATTTAACAGGAAACATTTACTGCAATAATTCCTACATTTGCATTATGAAATTAGATTTTTATAAATATCAGGGAGCTGGAAATGACTTCGTGATCATTGATAACCGAACGAATGCGTTTCCTAAAGACGATCATGATTTGATCAGGAGCTATTGTGACAGAAAATTCGGAATCGGAGCGGATGGGCTTATGCTACTTGAAAAGGCAACTGATGCCGACTTCAATATGGTATATTTTAATGCTGACGGACGCCCCGGATCCATGTGTGGCAATGGTGGCAGGTGCATTGTGGCATTTGCCAAAACCTTGGGTATTTTTGATAAATCTACTTCGTTTAACGCCTTGGGTGAAAAATATCACGCAAGTATAAACGAGGGGCAGGTTAGCCTTAACATGCTCGATGTGGAGAATATTGAAATCCACCAGGGTCATGTTTTTCTGGATACAGGATCTCCTCATCACATCACTTTTACCGAAAATTTACCAAAATTCGATGTGGTCGGCCAAGGGAGAAAAATACGGTATGGCGCACCCTATTTTGAGACAGGCACCAATGTGAATTTTGTTGAAAAGGTCAATGAAAACACATTTGCCGTAAGAACCTACGAGCGTGGTGTTGAAGACGAGACCTTAAGCTGCGGCACAGGAGTTACAGCTGTTGCACTGGCCAGCTTCCATTTGGAAAAAACGACTAAAAAAGAAATCAATATTGAAACGCTGGGAGGTAAGTTGAAGATCGAATTTGAAAAAGAAAATGGTGTCTATAAAAATATCATTCTTACCGGACCGGCAACTTTTGTTTTTAAGGGCAGCATTGAATTGTCATCATGAAGTTACTCGAGAATAATATCGTAAGACTGAGGGCTTTGGAAGCAGATGACCTGGACTTGCTTTTCACTATAGAGAATGATCCACAATTCTGGGAGGTTAGCAATACACTTGCTCCTTATTCGAGACAACTTCTTGGCCAATATCTTAAAAATGCCGATCAGGACATTTTCGAAGCGAAACAACTGCGTCTTGTGATCACTGTGAAAAAAGACCAGACCGTGGCAGGTCTCGTTGACCTTTTTGATTTTAGTCCGCATCATCAAAAAGCCGGGATTGGTATTTTAATCATGAAAAAGCACCAGCATAATGGTTATGCACAAAATGCTCTTGAGGTGTTTCTGCGATATGCCTTCGAGCATCTTGATATCCATCAGCTTTATGCCAACATTCCTGTCTCAAATAAAAACAGCCTGCATTTGTTTCAAAAATTGAATTTCGTCGAGGTTGGAATTCAAAAGGACTGGATAAAAGTAAAAGGTCAATTTCGAGACGTTGCATTGTTGCAAATCATAAACCCCAATCACCTATGAAAAAGAAACTAGCGCTTGCCCTTGCCGCAATCTTGCTTATTGCTGCTATAGTGGGGTATTCCTTTTATCGCAAGATCTATCAACCCAATGTACCGGAATCTGCATCAATTTTGATCCCCACAGGTACAGACTTTCAAGGCTTGATCAAAATCATAGAACCCCATGTAAAGAATGTCAACAGTTTTATATGGGTTGCTGAAAAGAAAAATTATCCCAATAAGATCAGGGCCGGTAAATTCAGGATCCTGGAAGGAATGAACAACGAAACCCTGGTCAACCATCTAAGAGGCGGAAAGCAGGAAACAGTGACCTTAACCTTTAACAATCAAGATAGTTTTGAAAAACTGGCAGGTAGAGTTGCCAGTCAAATCGAAGCTGATTCCACGGCATTGATAAATGCTTTTTTGGACGCTGATTTTATGGCCAAGAATGGTTTTGACAGGCAAACAGCAATCGCCATGTATATTCCAAATTCTTATGATTTTTACTGGAATACCGATGCTGTGAAATTTCGCGATAAAATGTTATCAGAATTTAAAAGATTTTGGACAGCTGAAAGAACAGCCAAAGCCAAGAAGCAGCATCTAACACCTCTACAGGTGGCTACCCTTGCATCCATAGTTCAAAAAGAAACAGCAGTAATCGCAGAACGAAAAACAGTTGCAGGGTTGTACCTGAATCGTTTACATGATTTCTGGCCCTTACAAGCAGATCCTACGATCATATTTGCGCTTAAACAAAAATATGGCCAGGACAAAGAATACAAACGCGTGCTGAGCAAGGACCTCACCATTGACTCCCCCTATAACACCTATGCTAATTTTGGCCTTCCTCCGGGGCCCATCGGTATGCCTGACATTTCTTCCATTGAAGCTGTTTTGCAACCCGAAGACCACCAGTATTATTACATGTGTGCCAGCGTTGAAAAAATTGGTTACCATAAATTTGCCAAAACCCTTAGTGAGCATAATACCAATGCAGCAGCCTATCAAAAATGGGTGAGTCAACAAGGCATAAAAAGGTGATCAGTTTAAAAAAAACATATCCTTTTCTTTTTCTTTTGGCCCTTCTCTTTTTTACCGGCAAGGACGGCGTCTTTGCACAAAACAAAACGCCCTTTTTTCAGCGATCAGATACCTTGAACAAAAAAAGAAGAACAGCCGTCTACAT
>JBFFLO010000415.1:0-2678 GCA_041554895.1 Lutimonas sp.
AAATCCTTTACCTCCTTCATCTGAAATTCCTTGCAGGTAGGTTCCGCTCATCATAAAAAGATCCATGAGCCCGTCATTGTTATAATCAAAAACCGTAATTCCGGAGCCACTGCTTTCAAGAATGTTTTCATAGTTATAATCACCAAAATTATATTTGAAATCAATTCCTGATACTGCTGCAACATCTGTAAACATTATTTTTTGCTGTGCCAGCATTAAAACCGGGAACCCCACAAGAAACAGGCTGTAAAATAAGTGTAATTTATTCTTCACTTAAAATTGGTTTAATAGAATTCTGAAAAGCCTTATGGCTAACCATTCTGGTATTATACGCTTCATGATATTTTTTGAGTTCTGCCTGAACGGGATAAGCGTCCTGCCCGGATGGAGGGTAGGCTGTCATTCCATGATACGGAAACGGCTGTACCGTATTCCCATGAGCCGTATTAAAGTCTCCGTCTTTCACCCATCCCACGCTGTGTATCAGAAAATCTCTCTGCCATCCTTCTTCTAATTTCGGAAGACTTGTTGCATCAAAATTAATCGAGGTTTCATCTCCTGCATTCGAAATGATATATTGGTTATCTGACGACGTAAGCAGGGGCTTAACATCTCCATAACGCGTGTATTGACCTTCGAGGTCACGCCATTTTGTACTTAAGTCGACTTCAGCATAATCGAACCAGTGAGGGCCATATCGCCCTCCTTTTCGGTATGACTTTGAAAACCCCCTATAATGAAGGTCTGCATTTTCAACCGACAGTACATTGGTAACCAAATTACCGGCATCTTTAGCATCTGCAAAGAATATTTCATCCCAGTAGATCTCCATATTTGTGCGGATACGCAAACGGTGGTCCCTGGTCAAGAATTTATCTTTAAGGTCAACGATCACTGTTTTGTCCTTGCCCATGGGGAAACTCATGTTTGTCTCTATGTTTTGCCATTGTCCCTTCTGATCGACTACTTGAATGATCGGAAACTCAAGGTTAAGGATATCCGATTGAGATAGTGCCACATTTATACTGGCATCTGTCGGAAAGATCCATCCTCTTAAAAATAAATGCAGATTTTCCAGTTGCCCTGCTTCTCCAGGATCAAGGATCAGGTCATGTGTTTTTGTTAATCCCTGATATTTGCCCCGTTCGAAATTAGAGATATACCGGTCGTCTTTTTCAAGGATCATAGGCAGTAAGTCGCGGCCAAAACCATCAACAGCAGATAAAGGCGCATGTTTCTTTTCAACCTGGTACAATTGCATGCCGGGAAATGGTGGCGGGCTAAATTGCTCAGGAACAAAAACAGACACTTCTTTGGGATGGTCCACAGCCACTAATTCAATTTGATCCATATAGATGGTTTCCCACAATTCAGAGGTAATTTGAATCGAATAGACGCCCTCCTTTTCCTTTAATTGATTCCCTGCTATCTTGATATAATCATCAGAAGCATCGGCAAAAGCATATTGGGTTGTACCTCCCATAATACCTAAGGGCATGCCTAAAGCGCTCCTCCAGGTAATGTCTTTTACAAATTCATATTCTTTTCCGTTCCAGGTATATAAAAAAGGACATGATCCTTTTAGGGTTTGTGATTCGATCAGGGCCTGGTCTGAATCAGGTAACAAAATATTCTGAGGCACCCCATTTGTCCAGGTGATCCTGATGATATCGGCTTTGGGCCTGTTGCCCAGGCCAAAGTAAATATTCGGATCAGTAACCACCATACTTTGATAAAGATCCCCGGCGCGCATCTCAACTTTGGCACCTATGCCAAAATAATTATTCTTGGCACTACCTGTTCTTAAACCGACAAGTTTCATATTGACATAATGATTCAAGTTGCCACCATCATTTCTCAATAATTTGACGCCACCATTCGAAAGCGACAGCAGTATATCACGATCGCCATCACCATCATAATCGGGCACTGCCAATTGATTACCCCTATACTCCTCCTTTGGTAAAATTTCAGATAAATTCACAAAACCACCTGAACCTGTATTGTGATAAAGTTGAAGGCCCGATCCTTTTTTCTCAACAGGTTCGCCAAAAAGAAGGAGGTCCTGAAACCCGTCATTGTCAAAATCCAGGAATTCCACATCATGAATGCCTAACTTATCAATTCCGTCGAACACAGATGTCATATCCGAAATTATTTCAAATTTTCCATCTCCTTTATTCGTGTAAAGCCTGCTTTGTCTTCCATCCAGGGAACCTATAAACACATCTAAAAACCCATCGTTATTGTAGTCTCCTACTGCTATCGAACTGCCTCCTGCTTTTGATCCTAGTCCTGAATCACTCAAAACTTCAAATTTGCCTTGACGATTATTTGCATATAAAAGATTCATTCCGTTTTCACCCACTGTGATCAGGTCTATATCTCCGTCGTCATCAAAATCACCAAAAGCAGCATCTATAACATTTTCAGCATTTTCTGCCGAAAGACCCGTTTCCTTTCCTATTTCCTGAAATGTACCATCTCCATTGTTTCGAAAAACCCTGTTGCCCTCATTTGAAGACTCATAAAGATCAAGGTCACCGTCCTGGTCCAAATCAAAAAATAAGGATTTTTGTGCTCCTCCTCCGAAAATTTTTGAACCCTCGGTTTTATCTTCAAACATTCCCTTGTCAGCATTTCGATATAACAGAGATTTATTTTCAAGATTCACATAG
>JBFFLO010000416.1:0-2654 GCA_041554895.1 Lutimonas sp.
CTCCTTTGGTAAAATTTCAGATAAATTCACAAAACCACCTGAACCTGTATTGTGATAAAGTTGAAGGCCCGATTCATTTTTCTCAACAGGCTCACCAAAAAGAAGGAGGTCCTGAAACCCGTCATTGTCAAAATCCAGGAATTCCACGTCGCGAATACCTAGCTTATCAATTCCTTCAAACACAGATGTCATATCCGAAATTATTTGAAATTTCCCATCTCCTGTATTCGTGTAAAGCCTGCTTTGACTTCCTGCCAGGGAAGCTATAAACACATCTAAAAACCCATCGTTATTGTAGTCTCCCACTGCTATCGAACTGCCTCCTGCTTTTGATCCAAGTCCTGAATCACTCAAGACTTCAAATTTGCCTTCGCGATTATTTGCATATAGAAGATTCATTCCGTTTTCACCTACTGTGATCAGGTCTATATCTCCGTCGTCATCAAAGTCACCAAAAGCTGCATCTATAACATTTTCAGTAGTTTCAGCAGAAAGGCCTGTTTCCTTACCTATTTCCTGAAATGTACCATCTCCATTATTTCGAAAAACCCTGTTGCCTTGATTTGAAGACTCATAAAGATCAAGGTCCCCGTCCTGGTCCAAATCAAAAAATAAGGATTTTTGCGCTCCTCCTCCGAAAATTTTTGAACCCTCGGTTTTATCTTCAAACATTCCCTTGTCAGCATTTCGATATAAAAGAGATTTATTTTCAAGATTCACATAGATATCAAGAAAACCATCATTGTCATAGTCAGCAAAAGCAACTCCTGTCTCCTTCCCTGTATGTTTTAATCCTACCTGATCAGCAACATTTTGGAAACCAGTCGGCGTATTGGAAAAGAGAAAGTGGCTGTATGACCTTTCTGAAGAATCATAACTTCCCATATAAATATCTGTTCTCCCATCCCCATTGTAATCGGCTGTTTTTACATGCGTAGTGTTTTGAAAATCCTCATCCAATTCCTCAGATGTTAGGGTTTGCAGCCCTTGTTCAAGAGTTACGTCCTTAAATTTAATGACCTCCAGGACTGACCTGTCATCTAACGACTCGTTGCTTACCTGACGGTTATACGTAATCAGCGGAAATCCTATCAAGGAACCTCCTGGCCCCTTAAGCTCGTTAATGCCAGATTGATAAGGAAAAGAAACCTTCATGTAATTATGAAATATCGTAAAACTGATCAGGGACTTTTCGGTATCGGATTCCTGTAATAATACTATGGTTTGTGAAAAGTATTCTTTGGCCTCTTTTGGGAATTCCGGGAATTGACTTTGGATAATTTCCAGGCGTTCGACAGCCTGGTCCGCATGACCATCGCTGATCAATAATTCGGTCAATTGCAATTGAGGAACTATATTATCAGGTGCGTATTTAACCAGTTGTTCCAGGTAATTTTTTCGGCTATTTTCAGCTGACTCACCGCTTTCGGCAGAGTATAGTTCAGCAAGGACATAGAGGATCTTGATATGATCAGGTTCGATTTCAAGGGCTTTTTCCAATACTGACTTGGCTTCCTCGTTCCTTCCATCCATTTGATAAACAGTTGACAGCAACAATTTGACGTCGGCATCCTCAGGGTCAATCTTACCGGCTTTTAACAATTGGTCTTCGGCTTGTTTATATTTTCCCATCCTGAGGTATACCAAACCCAAATTGGCATATCCCAGCTTATCATCCGGTGCCAATTCAATCATCTTTAAAAATTCGCTTTCTGCTTCTTCGAGCTTAAATTCTTCCAGATAGGCCAGGCCCAGGGTCTGGGTGGTCATCATTTCTATTGCTTTTTTTCGTTTGTCGGCCTCAGACTCTTTACAGCCATGGAAACCAGTAAACATCAACAATAGCAAACATGAAATTACAATGTTCTTCATTGGATCAAAGTTAAGTAATAAATAGGAAATTGTTTGAATTATTTTCAGTTCAGACAGATGGGTTATTCCTTTGATAACAAGAGTTCTCCCGTGTTTTTTAATCTTCCCTGAGAATCAAACTGGATAGCGCCTGTAATCCCTTGATAATTAATTTCGGACATGCCTTTTTGTAATTTGCTTCCATCATTGCCAGAATGTAGTAAGGCTTTAGAGAGGATCTTGATTCCGTCATATACATAGGCCGACACGGGTCCGGGTTGTACATGGCATTTTTGTGAAAATTCCTTTTGAAATTCTTTGGCCGCAATCCCCGATCTATCATCCGTGGCAATTGAACTTGACAAACCCATGCTTTCATGTTGAAAGCCGGAATAACCCACGGCTGACTGAGCTGCTATATTGGCATAAAAAGGTATGGCCTTGCCCAATACTTCAAGTTGTTTCGCAATCGCGGAAAAAGGGATTTGTCTTCCAAGAAAAATAATGGCATCCAAGTTCTTATTTTCTGTTCTTGACAGCATGTCTTTCACTTCTGAAGGCCGGGAGCCAACTGATGAGATCTTAAGGCCTTTAAATTGATTTGAGGCCCCATATAAACTTTTTAATGCTTGACGGGCATCATAGCTTTGATCATGGACCACAAGTATATGATGGGACCCTTTTTTTTTACTGATTTCCTTAAGGAAAAAAGCCGCCTGCTGATCATCGGTTGGCACAGCTGTAAAATACCATGGCACATAAGCTTTGGAAAGACTGGGATCACTTGCCCACACCGAGAGGTA
>JBFFLO010000417.1:0-2644 GCA_041554895.1 Lutimonas sp.
AGGAAGTTATACTTTCCGGTGGCTAAAACCATGGTTGTGGCTCAGCGCTTATATGAAGCAGGTCTCATTACCTATATGAGAACGGATAGTGTTAACTTATCTGATGATGCTAAAACTGAAGCCCGGGAGGAGATCGTAAGCTCTTATGGGGCAGCATACAGTCATCCAAGAAATTTCACGACGAAATCAAAAGGGGCCCAGGAGGCTCACGAAGCGATCCGACCCACTAATATGAGTACCAGAACTGTTCAGGTTGAAAGTGATCAGGCCAGATTGTATGACTTGATTTGGAAGAGAACAATTGCTTCCCAAATGAGCGATGCCAAACTGGAAAGGACCAACGTGCGAATCGCAAACAGTAAAAATGAAGAAGTTTTTACAGCAAATGGAGAAGTAATCACTTTTGACGGTTTTTTAAAAGTATACCTTGAAGGAGATGACTATGAAGATGAGGACCAGGCAGGTATGCTTCCGAAATTAAGCATTAATGAGAAGCTTGATAATGAATATATCAATGCAACCGAAAGATACACAAAGGCACCTTACAGATACACTGAGGCATCTCTGGTAAGAAAACTTGAGGAGCTGGGAATCGGCAGGCCGTCTACCTATGCGCCCACCATTTCAACAATTCAAAGAAGAGAGTATGTTGAGAAAGGCACAATTGAGGGAAAAGACAGAACATATACTGAATTGACATTGGCTGGTGATCATATCACCTCTAAAACACTTACTGAAAAAGTAGGCGCTGATAAAGGCAAAATGGTGCCCACTGATATCGGAAAAATTGTCAACGACTTTTTGGTTGAAAATTTTGCCTCGATCATGGAACTGAGTTTTACGGCGAATGTTGAAAAAGAATTCGATGATATTGCTGATGGAAAGGAAAATTGGACCGAAATGATCAAAGAGTTTTACGGAACCTTTCACGATTCAGTGGAACATGTTTCTGAAAACGCAGAAAGGGCCAAGGGAGAGCGTCTTTTAGGAGTCGATCCGGATTCGGGAAAGAATGTTTATGCCCGACTGGGAAGGTTTGGTGCCATGGTACAAATCGGAGAGGCTACTGACGAGGAAAAACCGAAGTTTGCTAGTTTACAAGGGGAGCAAACCCTGGGTAATATCACCTATGAAGAAGCGATGGACCTTTTCAAGCTGCCAAAGACACTGGGTAAGTATGAGGGCGAAGAAGTAGTCGTGGCTAATGGAAGATTTGGGCCTTATGTTAGGTTTGGAAAAGCATTTGTTTCCTTATCCAAGGATGAAAATCCAATGTCGGTAGATATGGACAGGGCCATAGAATTAATAGAAGAGAAGCGACAGGCCGATGCGCCCATAGCTGAATACGAAGAGTTTCCGGTACAAAAAGGTGTGGGTCGATTTGGGCCCTTTATCAAATGGAATGGCATGTTTATTAACGTGAATAGAAAATATGATTTTGATAACTTGACCTATGATGATATCGTCGAATTGATCGAGACCAAGAAACAGAAAGAGATTGACAAAGTCGTCCATAATTGGGAAGAAGAAGGAATAAGGGTGGAAAAGGCACGTTGGGGCCGTCATCATATATTAAAAGGAAGAATCAAGATAGAATTGCCCAAAACAGTTGACGCACAAGCACTGACTCTTGATGAGGTAAAGGACCTGATCGAAAAGAATGCGCCTAAGAAGGCTGTTAAGAAGAAAAGGGCTGCCAAAAAGAAATAAAGTTTCAAAATGTTTATGTAAAAGTCCTTTCAGCTCATCAATTGGAAGGACTTTTTATTTTTTGTAAACACTAATTTCATTCAACTGGAAATTTAATTACATTGCGTCGAATTTTATCTTTAACAATAAATATATGAGCCTAGAGCTTCTTTTGCCAGTAGAAGAAATAGCAGTTGCCCATACCGCTTTGCAATCAGATTTGACCTTAGGGAAAAAAATTAAGATCCATACCAAAAAGGAGGGGCTGCCAAATCTTAAGAATGTCCAAATAGCTATTGTTGGCATTTCTGAGAATAGAGGAGCTGTTGATAATGTGGGGGCCGGAAAAGGCCTTGAGGTGATCAGAAAATATCTCTACCAGATGTTTCCTGGCAACTGGCACCTCGGTTTAGCAGACCTCGGGAATATACCTGAAGGGAATGAAACCGGAGATACTTATTTTTTGGTACAGGAAATTTTAGGGGAATTATTGGAGCAAAAAATCACCCCGCTCATCATTGGTGGGAGTCAGGATATTACCTATGCCAGTTACAGAGCTTATGATCGTTTGCAGAAACCGGTAAATATAGTTTCAGTTGATAATCGTTTCGATATCGGAGAAATGGACCCAAAACTAAATGCGCATAACTATTTGCACTATATAGTAATGGACAAGCCGAATAATATGTTCAATTACAGCAACATTGGATTTCAGACTTTTTTCAATTCACAGGAAGAGATTGATCTAATGGATAAATTGTTCTTTGAGGCTTACAGGTTAGGAGAGGTGACCAATGATATTACGATGGTAGAGCCCATTCTTAGGGATGCCGATATTGTCAGTATAGATCTGGGTGCTGTCAGAATGAGTGATGCCCCTGCCAATAACAATGCTGTTCCAAATGGATTCTATGGAGATCAGATCTGCGCTATTAGCCGGTATGCCGGAATCAGC
>JBFFLO010000418.1:0-2638 GCA_041554895.1 Lutimonas sp.
CACCCTTTGGTAATAGGCCTTAACTGAATAAGATGATCAGAGCCCCTATCGCAGTGACCAGCAATACAAGCTTTCTGTACAATTCATTATTGATGAGCTTGACGAGCTGAATTCCCAATAAGAAGCCTATAATAATGGCAGGTGCAAGAATCAAATTTAATTGCAGCGTTTCTGTAGTGACCGTTTTCCAAACAAATACATGAAATGGCAACTTAAATACATTGATAATGAAGAATAGCCAGGCCGCAGTTCCGATAAACTCATTTTTAGGCAACCTCATGGCTAGTAAATAAATACTGGCAAAGGACCCGGCCAGGTTGCCGATCATGGAGGTAATTCCAGATAACAAACCCATAAAACCCGAGAAAGCCCAGTGTTTTGGTATGCCAAAAGTCTTTGTTCTATCCATCCAGATCATGATCAATACAGTAAGCAGTATAAACACTGCCATGATCTGCTTAAAAAGTTCTTCAGAAATATCATTTCCCAACCAAACGCCTAAAACGACACCTACCACCATCATGGGCAGCAGCTTTTTTAGAAAGAACCATTGTGTATGCCTGTGGTAATAGATCACGGCAAATATATCTGCTGTGATCATCATCGGCATAAGGATCCCTGTAGATGATTTTCCCCCAAATACGATAGCCATAAGGGTTACGATAATGGCACCAAGTCCTTTGATCCCTGATTTTCCCATACCCAGCAACAATGTTGCTGTTATCGCCAAACCTAAATCCAGACCGGATATTTCAAAATAATCAAGAACTGTTATCAAGCTTGGTTTAATTTTGAGTGAGATTCAGGTATAGAGATCAAAACTGGGTTTTGCATCATTTAATTCCGTGTGTTTGGTAAAACAGCTTGTATCTTTCTTCGGTGTCAAGATCAATGGCTGCTTCGGGAGCATCAATTTGAATTAACCGATCGAGGTGATTCCTGACAATGGATTTGGCCCCCATATCATTTTTCAAACTACCAAGTTCCTGGAAATATGTTTTACCAAAAACAACCGGGATGCCCAAGCCTTCATTATAAGAGCTGGCCACAATCCTGTCATTATTTATACAGCTGTTAATAAGCTTTTTATAATGATCTAACTTGATTAATGGTTGATCACAAGCCGCTATGAGCAAACCATCAAATTCAAAGGGCTGATCTTGCAGATAGGCAATCGCCATAGCAATGGAACTACCCATTCCCTCTGCCCAATTTTTATGCTGAATGATACTTACATTTGAGGCATCTATATTTTTTAATATGTCCTCCTGATGAGCTCCCAATACCACAAAGATATGTGCTGCCCCGGCCTCTTCAAGCTGTTTGATCACATGACCAAGCAGCGTGGTGTCTTTCCATGGCAATAATTGCTTGATGGCCGGCATTCTGCTTGAGGCTCCTGCGGCCACAACAACAGCGCCCACTTTGCCATTAAAAGAAACTCCACTCATTTTACCTGTATCTTACTGTGCCTGGGCTTTTGCATCTTGAATCATTTGTTCATTGGCAGCAACCCCTATTTCAACACGCCTGTTCTTGGCCTGACCTTCTTTTGTGTCGTTTTCGAACCTTGGCCGTGTTTCCCCAAAAGCTTTCACCTGAAATCGATTACTGCTAACTCCATTGGCTTTCAAATAATTGGCAACAGCATCTGCCCTTCTTTTTGACAATTTCATATTGTAGTTATCGTCACCCACACTATCGGTGTGACCCTCGATCATCAAATCAGTATCAGGGAATTCTAAAAATATTTCTGCTACAGCATCCAGGTTATTTTTTGCATCCGCAGTAAGTTCAGCACTGTCAAAGGCAAAATTCACACCGCTTTTGTCATCAAAAATGATCTGAATCCCTTCTCCTACGCGTTTAACTTCGGCGCCAGGAACAGCTTCTTCAATCTTGTCAGCCTGTCTATCCATTTGGTTTCCAATGATCCCACCGGCAGCCCCGCCAATAGCTGCTCCTATAAGGGCTCCACCAATGTCTCCGCCAATGAGCCCGCCCACCAGGGCTCCGGCCGCGGCGCCAATACCTGCACCGCGCTGCGTTTTATTTGAATTTTGAATGGCAGTACAACTAAAGTTTAATGAACAGATCACCGCCAGTGATAATCCATATAATTTTATTCTTTTTAACATGTTATTCGGTTTTTAAAGTGCAAAATCTCCTGAAATTTTTGTGTAAGTAAGAACCACATCAAAGTCCTTGCCTTCATAAGTTGTTTTAACTCTCATTGTCATGGCATTTTCATCTAAAGCATCTATTATTGACCTGTAGCCCCGGTTAGCCGGATCAATAGGTTTGTTCTTTTCATCAACATATTTGAACTGGAACTGATAGGTGCCGTCTCCCGGTTCGTAAAAGGACCAGTGAATCCTTGTGGTAACTGCCTCGCACTGAGACCCTGCATTAATAGTGAATTTTCCAGAACCGTTATTTGGAATAAATACCCATTTACTGTTTTTAAAACAAGCAGAATCGGCCATATCAAATAAATTAGCCTTATACAAGCCTTCTTCTCCAACAAACCTGATGTTGGTAACCTGCCAGGTTCCTTTTAAGGTTTTTTTACTGGGCTTTGCCTCAGAACTCGATTGGGTAGATCCACAGGAACTTAAAAAAAAGATCACAAAAGAGA
>JBFFLO010000419.1:0-2621 GCA_041554895.1 Lutimonas sp.
GGTTTGGTTTTGATGATTTCAATGGTACCCAGTCTGATCTCATCAGAAAAAGTTCTCATGGTAATGGCCGGAATCATAAATATAAAGAACCATGGAGCGATGAAAAAGAAGCTGTTGAGATCAGCAAAATTAGCATCAAGTATGTTGAAGTCACCTTTGAATACCCATAAAAACAGCCCGTTTATCAAAAGAAAAATGGCAATAACCAAATAGCCAATGGGCGTGGCAAAAAACAAATTGAGTTCCTTTTTTAAAATAGCTAACATCAGCTTTACTTTATATTTTGTCGATTCAAACTTACGATTTTATCTACACTCCAGGCTTCCGGTTTTTTTGTGAACATTTTTTTAGTGTGACCCCAAACTTCTTTGAAGAAATCTGATTTTCTATACAGATCAAGGTCTTCTTCCGACTGCCAGTGGCTATACGTAAAAAAAATGTTTGGATCAGTCCTGTCCTGATAGAGTTCAAGTAATTCACAACCCTTGAATTCAATAATGTTTTCCTTGATATGGTGAAAACGAGCCTGAAATTCATCAGTTTTATCTGCAGAAAAGGTCATTTTTACAATTCTTACCAGCATATCTTAAGGAATTAAATAAAACGGATGGTTATATTGTCACGGTAATCAAGTCCCAGCAGGTTTGATGCCCCGCCTACTGTCTTTAAATTACTTCTGTATATGGAAATTTCCAAATAGTTGGCACAATTGAAGATGGCCAGTTTTTTTCCATCATCTTGTCTTTTTCCAACGGGAACGCTAAAATCGACGATGTCATTATACTTTTCATGAATTTTTACGAAAGTATAATTTCGTGCAATAATTTCAAACGCCCTTCCTTTACCCACATTTTGAAAAGTGCTTTTGGAGATATTGCTGATCACATTTCCAAAATTATCAATATAAATGATGCTGCCTACGATTTGGTTCTTTTCTGCATTTACCTGGGGCTGGATCTCAAAAATCTTTTTGATTTCAGAAATTCTTTTTCCAATCACTTCAAGGGTACCACCCCTGGCGATGTGGCAGGCTACTTTGATAAACATCCCCAGAATAGGTAATTTTATGTCTTCAGGTTCCTGAATGTTGATCTCGACGATTTTGTCCGGATTGATCTCATTGGTAATCATAGACAAAATACCATTGTCGCAACAGATGAAAAATTGTTCATCCATTTCAATGGCAAGTGGTTTGTTCTCAAGACTGATTTCTGAATCTACCCCTACAATATGAATAGTTCCGGCAGGAAAGTTTTTGTATGCATTTTTAAGAATGTACGCTGTTTCAGTAATGCTAAAAGGCGTGATGTCATGACTTATATCAACAACCTTGACTTCATCGAGTTCGCCATAGATAGATCCTTTGACAGCACCAACAAAGTGATCTTTAGTCCCAAAATCGGTTGTTAAAGTTATGATTGGCATATTTTTTTGAATGATTCCCGATACGGCAATATAATCTTTTTTAACATTTGGTATATTGCTGCTAAAATGTGCTATTTTTGCTGTACAAATCTAATGAAATTAAAATAGTATAAAAGCACTTGAGGCTTAATTTTTAAACTAAACATTTTAGGATTGAACGAAAGGATTATTGAACTGGAGAATTTGTCTCCCAGTGAATTTTTTGGCCCTCATAATCGTCATATCGAGATGGTGAAAAAATCATTCCCCAAATTAAAGATTGTTGCAAGAGGCAACAAGGTCAGGGCCTATGGAGAAGCCGTTATGCTGGACGAGTTTGAAAAAAAATTCAATTCTTTGGTTACTTATTTTCATCGATACAATAAGCTTGACGACAACAGTATTGAACGTATATTGTCAACTGTCAGTCAAGACAAAAATTCAAAATTTTCTGACGGGGTATTGGTTCATGGTATCTCTGGAAGACTTATTAAGGCCCAATCGGTGAACCAGCGAAAAATGGTCGATCTTATCAAAGAGAATGATATGTTGTTTGCGATAGGCCCGGCCGGGACAGGAAAAACCTATACTGCTGTGGCACTTGCTGTAAAGGCTTTAAAAGAAAGAGAAGTCAAAAGGATCATTTTGACCAGGCCCGCGGTCGAGTCTGGAGAGAATCTAGGCTTTTTACCAGGAGATCTTAAAGAAAAACTGGATCCTTATATGCAGCCTTTATATGATGCTTTAAGAGACATGATCCCTTTTGAAAAATTAGAATCATTTCTCGAAAATGGAACAATTCAGATCGCTCCTTTGGCATTTATGCGAGGTCGCACCTTGGATAGCGCTTTTGTAATTCTTGACGAAGCACAAAACACAACCCATAATCAAATGAAAATGTTTTTGACACGTATGGGGAAACACGCTAAATTTATCATCAATGGAGATCCCGGGCAAATCGATCTGCCTCGACGGCAGATATCGGGGTTAAAGGAGGCATTATTGGCTTTAAAAGGCCTGAAGGGGATAGGATTTGTCCATCTTGATGAAAAGGATGTGATCAGGCATCAATTGGTCAAGGATATTATCGGAGCCTATAAAAATATCGAAACAGACTAAGAAAACAATAATTCCAATTAAATGAACACCATCAACAATACAGATTTTAATTTTCCGGGACAGAAGGATGTGTATAAAGGAAAAGTCAGAGAGGTATA
>JBFFLO010000420.1:0-2588 GCA_041554895.1 Lutimonas sp.
CCTCGTGGCCGCAATTGAAGCAGCAGGGGTAGAAGATGCCGTTGTCAATGCAGGGCCTTTAACAATTTTTGCTCCCTTGAATTCGGCTTTTGCAAAATTGCCTGAGGGGACCGTGGAGAATTTGGTGCAACCTGAGAATAAGGCAACCTTAGCGTTTATTTTGACCAATCATGTGGCTCCTGCCAACTATCCGATCAAGCAACTAAAGAAGGAAGCTAAAAAAGGCAGAGACCTTTATATGGCTTCTGGCAAATACCTTATGGTAGAAAACAAGGATGGAAAAATCTTTGTAGGAGGAACAGAAGTCTTAAAAACAGTACAAGTGAGTAATGGTTGGATTCATGTCATCGATGATGTATTGGTACCTGCCGAATAATACTTTTAAATCAAAATCATGAAATTGAATTTTATAATTGTAATGGCTATTGCTTTTTTTATGGCCTCATGTGGGGGAGATAAACCAAAAAGCGAAGCTCCAGTGACTGAACCTCTAAAAGAGGTAGAAGCCGAAACTTCAAGTGCCGATCCAATGGCAAATAAGGGAATTGGACCCATTAGCACTGTGAGCCTGGGAGATATCGATCAGGCCATGGTAACTGAAGGAGAAACTGTATTTAAAGCCAAGTGTTCTGCTTGTCACAAAATCAGCAAAAAATTTGTTGGACCTGCCTTAAAAGGCGTCACAGGAAGAAGAAGCCCGGAGTGGATCATGAATATGATCATGAACCCGGAGGAAATGATACAGAAAGACCCAATAGCGATCAGGTTGTTAGCCGAAGCAAACGGTGCTCCAATGGCAAATCAGAATATAAATGAAGATGAGGCGCGTGCAATACTGGAATACTTTAGAACAAAAAATTAAATCGACTTAAATCTTAATAATTATGAAAACAATGTTTAAATATTTTATCACCCTTATGGTGCTTTCATCTTGGTTGGTGTCATGTGGTGATATGAACTCAGGAAAATCGTCTAAACAAGGGGCGCTCTCTGGAAATGCTGCTGAAAAAGTTTATGTAGCTCCAGGTGAACACGATGAGTTCTATGCCTTTGTCTCAGGTGGGTTTAGCGGTCAGTTGGCCGTTTATGGTTTGCCCTCAGGCAGATTATTCAAAGTAATTCCTGTTTTTTCTGTTGATGCAGAAAAAGCCTGGGGTTTTAATGAAGAAACAAAACCTATGCTAAATACTTCTCACGGTTTTATTCCTTGGGATGATTCACATCACCCTGATATTTCACAAACAGCAGGAGAACTTGACGGTAGATGGGTATTTATTAATGGTAATAATACACCGAGGATTGCAAAGATTGATTTGACCACTTTTGAAACCACTGAAATTATCGAAGTACCTAATTCAGCGGGTAATCACAGTTCTTCTTTTGTTACTGAAAATACGGAATATGTTGTGGCAGGTACAAGATTTTCTGTTCCATATCCTCAAAGAGACATGCCAATTTCTGAATACAAGGGTAATTTTAAAGGAGCGCTTTCGTTCATTTCAGTTGATCCTGAAGATGGCCGTATGGATATAAAATTTCAGATCATGATGCCTGGATTTGATTATGACCTTTCTCATCCTGGAAGAGGTGATTCTCATGGATGGTTCTTTTTCTCTACTTATAATACGGAAGAGGCAAATTCATTATTGGAGGTTAATGCTTCTCAAAACGATAAGGATTTTATTGCTGCAATCAACTGGAAAAAAATTGAAGCTTATGTAAATGAAGGTGGCGGAAAAAAAGTTCCGGCTAACTATGCGCATAATGTTTATGATGATAATACACATACAGCAACTTCTACCATGAAAAAAGAGGTTCTTGTTGTTGATCCTACCGAAGTGCCCGGTGCCATTTATTTTATGCCAACGCCAAAATCTCCTCACGGTTGTGATGTAGATCCAAGTGGCGAGTATATTGTTGGTAGTGGTAAACTTGCTGCTGAATTGACGGTTCATTCTTTTAGCAAAATGTTAAAAGCTATTGAGAATAAAGATTTTGATGGTGATGCTTATGGTATTCCAATATTGTCATATGAAGCTACATTGGCGGGATCTGTCAAACAACCTGGCCTTGGACCACTGCATACCGAGTTTGACGGCAAAGGAAATGCTTATACAACTTTCTTTATTTCATCTGAAGTAGTAAAATGGAAATTAGGTACTTGGGAAGTAATTGATAGAAAACCTACTTATTACTCAGTTGGTCACTTGATGATCCCAGGGGGTAATTCAAGAAAGCCATTTGGTAAGTATGTACTTGCTATGAATAAAATAACTAAAGACAGGTATCTTCCTACAGGTCCAGAGGTAACACAGTCAGCTCAATTGTACGACATTTCTGGAGAAAAAATGGAATTACTGCTCGATTTTCCAACCATTGGAGAGCCTCATTATGCTGCTGGTATTCGTGCGGATATCATTACGGGAAATTCCAAAAAATTCTTTAAACTTGAAGATAACGAGCATCCATATGCCGTTAAAAGTGAGGCTGAATCAAAAGTGGTTAGAAAGGGCAATGAAGTACATATTTATTTAACGATGATACGTTCACATTTTGCACCTGATAATATTGAAGGTGTTCAGGTAGGA
>JBFFLO010000421.1:0-2587 GCA_041554895.1 Lutimonas sp.
ACGAGGCCTTATTGGTTTGTTGCTGGCCGTGATCCTCTCTGCGGCTATGTCTTCAACAGCCTCTGAATTGAATGCCCTGGCAGCAACTACTACCATGGATTTATATAAGAGGAATGATAAAAAAGAACGAGATGACATGTATTATGTGACCGTAACAAAATGGTTTACACTGGGCTGGGGGATACTTGCCATACTGATCGCAAGTATAGCTAACCTGTTCGATAATCTCATTCAGCTTGTCAATATTATTGGCTCTATTTTTTATGGCAATATCCTGGGAATATTTTTGATTGCCTTTTTTATTAAATATATCCGTGGAAATGCGGTATTCATAGCCGCGCTTATTACGCAAGCCTTGATTATAGGTGTCTTTGCCATGGATGTTTTGCCATACCTTTGGCTGAATCTTCTCGGTTGTGTCCTGGTTATCACCCTAGCTATCCTGATACAGATGTTTGCTAAACGAAAAGCAGTATCATAGACATAAAAAAAAGCCTCAAGGTCATTGAGGCTTTTTAAAAGGATTTATAATTTGATTATTCAACTGTAAGGTGCAGGCGAACCTTTTCCCAAGCGAATGCGATACCTGAATTGTCAACAGCATACATCAGTTGTTCCTGTACTTCATTGCCAAATTCAGGCTTGACGTTTACTCTTAAAGCATCTTCAGCCTCATTGTAGGAGTAAGCACCCCAGCCATCGTTTTTCTTGTTAAAAATAGCTACCCAATCGCCTGTTTCATTTGGAATAATGAAAAAACCATATTTTCCTGCGGCAAGCGATTTACCATTAACCTTTACATCTTTATCAAATGACACGGTGGTGTTTTCGTTGGCGCCGGCTCTCCAAACCACGCCATATTTTTCAAGACCGCCCCATACAGCTCTTCCTTTGACGCTTGGCGCACCATAATCGATCACGACCTGGGTACCATGAACAGTTCCTTTAGCTTCAAGCCTGGGGCTTTTTTGTGCGCAACTTACTGATACGACAAAAAAGAAGGCAAGCAATAAATTAAAAGTTTTCATAGTTTACATTTTTATTTGCTCCATTCAGCAATTGATTCTTCATTCATTTTGACGTAATCTGCATTTCCAGCTTTTTGAGCAGCTGCTAAAGACATTTTTGCTGAAGCAATAGCTCCCTTTGTGTCGCCTAAATCAGCTTGTATCAATGATTTTTGACGAGACATCCAAAATGCATCGGGATTCATTTCAACAGCTTTTGATACCCATTCCAAAGCTTTGTTCAAGTCTTTTCCTGAACTTCTGTAATAGGAAGCGGCGTTGAAATAATCATTGGCACTTGGTCCTGCCATTACTTTTTCAATGCTTTTTACGGCGATCTCATCGGTTGGAGTTTCGATTTTTACCATAACCATGGTTTTTTCCCATGTGATATACATGTTTCCTGAAACACCATCAGCAAGATCTCCAAATCCAATGGTAAAGTTTTCTGCAGCATGCTCCATAGGATATGTCTTTGCTGAAACCCTCAAGGCAACTTTGCTTTCATCAAGTTCAGCCGGTGCTCCTCCTGCCTCATATTCGGTATAAAAAATAAGTTCCCAAGCTTCTTTATTTGGAATAGACAGAATAGCATAGCTTCCTTTCTTCAAGTCCTTGCCGTTGATTTTTAAATCTGAATCAGTTGTGAATTTTGTTCTCATATTGGCACCTGTTCTCCAGAGTTTGCCGTAAGGAACAAGATCGCCAAAAATAGTTCTTCCTCGCATAGCGGGTCTTGAATAATCAACAGAGACTTCAGAAAGTCCGATGCTCTGATGAACTTTGGATGAAGGGCTCGGTTGTGGGGTTTGGATCTGCGCTTGTAAAGTAAAAGCGCCAAAAATTAATAATAGGGTAATTAATTTGGTTTGCATAGTTATAGATTTTCGTTAATAAGGATTAAAATTACATGAATTCTAGGGTATCCTTATGAATTCACCATTTTTTTAACAAAAATTTATGAGGTACCTGGTCTTGATAAGCGGGAACTTTAAGAATCATTTATACCTTCTTTTCCTCAAAAAATTAAAAAGCCATCCAAAACCAAACAGTATAAAAAGAGGCAGCACAAGATTATACAGTTGCCAGCGGGTTCGTTCCTCAAAAGCTTTTTCCCTATCCAGGAATTGTATCTGAAGCGATTTTGATCTTAGATTAAGAAGGCCGCTATCATCTAGCAAATAGTGCACACTGTTCAAGAGAAAATCTATATTTCCATAATGTTGATTCGTCCATTTGTCCTGATCAAGGGGCAATGGATCTCCTCTGAAAACTTCATTTACCCCAATATCTCCATCGCTTATGACGATCATTTTATTCTCAATTCCTGTCCTTTTGTAACTGTCTGTGTCAAACGGCATGATACGATTTGCATATGCAGAGGTGAAAAATCCTTCGAGCAGCACGCCAAAATTAGTATTGGCATCCTTAAACTCATTTTTGTTTGGTTCAATGGCTACTTCGTTCAGGCTTATGTTCACAGGTGTTCCAATTATTTTGGAAAATGGGGAAGATTGAAGCAAGATGGTTTTTTTTATTTGGTTTCCCAAGGTATCCAGGCTGCTTGGAAATTTCAATAA
>JBFFLO010000422.1:0-2587 GCA_041554895.1 Lutimonas sp.
TAAACGTGGAAGAGATTTTGAAAATACCATCAGTATCGACTATTTAAGCCGCTTAAATGAACGCTATGAAGCATGGATCAGTACTTATAAGAAAGGAAAGTTATTGATCATTGATATTGATCATCTCAACATTGTCGATAAGCCCGAAGATCTTGGGTCAATCATAGATCGCATTGATGCGCAGATTCACGGTTTGTTTTAATTTAAAATCGAATTAGTCTTTCCGTATTTTTTACTCACGGGTACAAAACCCATCACCTCGGAGGTGAGGGCCTCAGCTCCGATCACCTCGCAAGTGAGCACCTCAGGTCGAAAATCTCCACGGGGTACTAAACCAAAAAAAACTCTCAATTTCTTGAGAGTTCTTTTAACTTAAATTATAACTAAATTATTTTTTTATGTTGTCCATTACATCACCCTTTAAAGTCGAGTAATTGATTTTAAGTGCATTGATGTTTCTCAATTCTTCCTTAATATCAGTAATAGTTCCTACGTTCGTGGCAATATCCGCCTTAATTGAAGTCGTTAAAAGAGGAATCTCATCTTCAGGATGCGTTTCTCTTTCAGCAAAAATAAAATACTTTACGTCCTTAACATCTGCTATTCGATCATTCAATTGGATCTTATCCCCGTTTTGATCTTTAACCTTTCCAACATAAATATAACTCACCAAGCTTTTGCGCTCCAGTTTTTTTATTTCAGTAGCTTTTGGCAAAGTAGGTTTTTTAATCTTCAATTCTGTTTCACGCATTACTGTCGTAACCATGAAAAAGAACAGGAGCATAAATACAATATCGGGTAATGATGCTGTAGAAATACCCGGCATTCCTTTTTTCTTCTTTTTAAACTTCGACATAAGAAATTACTTTGTAGGTTCAGCTTCAGATATGATCTGAGGATACTTTCCCTTAATTATACTAATTCTTTCCTTCAGCGTCTCGTTATTAGGATTATTGCTTTGGTCCTTTAACATCTGCGTATAGGATACACCATACATCTTTTCAGACAACCTGTTTCTCAGATCGGTATAGGCTCCTACCAATTCATTTTGAACTGATATATATGTCCCATATGACGTTCCACGATCGCTCTCTAAAGATATAATTGCTTTGTTCGGGTGATCTGATGATGCAGGATCTTTAGCTCCTTCACACCAGTCACATTCTGCTGGTTCAGCCCCGTCTATCGGGTTTCCTAAACCTCCTCCATTATCTATGAATTTAGCAGCTTCCTCACGAATTTTATCGATCGTCATAAACGTTTCACCCTCTACCAAAATATCATTATTACGGTTCACGGTTACCACGAACACGTTTTTCTCTTTTAATTTTGGTGGTTCAGGCATGTCTTCCGGCTGCTTCTCAGGTAATTTCCTGCTTATCCCGGTGTCCACATCCATAGTAGTTGTTACTAGAAAGAATATGAGCAACAAGAAAGCAATATCGGCCATTGACCCTGCATTGATTTCCGGTACATCTCTTTTTGCCATAATATTATTTTGATACTAATGATTTAATAAAATCCCATAAAAAGAACCCTAAGCCGATTGCTCCAAGGATCATGGAATACCATATTCCGGTACTAACCCATTTTGAGGTACTCCCGGCTTCTCCGTCTTTAATAATGTTTCCTGACATATTTGTTGTTGCTTCATCAGAAGCCCCTACATAGGCAATTAATAATAACAGACCCAACGCTGCCAAAGAGACTAAGGTCTTCTTTAATAACTTAGGATGTCTTACTAAATTCCAAAGCGAGAATACAACAGCAATAACTGTAGTGATGATCAAAATCACTTTTGCGAACTGTACAAAGGGAGAAACCAGACTGTTTTGTAATTCCAAACTCTCTTTAACAGCATCATCGCCTTCCATAATTATCCTTACTAAAAAGTAGATCGCAATCAAACCGATCAACCCTGAAACAAGTGATAATATTTTTGATATTTTACTATTCATAATTCTCTTATTTATTTCTGATCAAAAGATCCACTAACTTAATAGAAGCATCTTCCATGTTATTTACAATACTATCGATTTTAGAAATGATGTAATTATAAAAGATTTGAAGGATAATTGCCACTACTAAACCAAATACAGTTGTCAAAAGTGCTACTTTAATACCACCTGCCACAACCGCTGGTGAAATATCACCTGCTGCTTCAATAGAGTCAAATGCAGAAATCATACCAATTACTGTTCCCATGAAACCAAGCATCGGAGCAAGAGCGATAAATAAGGACAACCAAGAAACATTTTTCTCTAAAAGTCCCATTTGAACACCGCCATAAGACACAACTGCCTTTTCAGCAGCGTCGACGCCTTCATCCATCCTGTCTAAACCTTGATAAAAGATCGAGGCAACGGGTCCTTTTGTGTTTCTACATAGTTCTTTAGCAGCTTCTACTCCACCTGTTCCCATAGCTTCTTCTACTTCATTAACTAATTTTTCAGTGTTGGTAGTAGCCATGTTCAGGTAAATGATTCTTTCAATGGCGATTGCCAAACCTAAAATCAAAGTTACCAATACAATCCCCATAAAGAAAGGACCACCTTCAATAAAACGCTGTTTTAAAACTTGATGAAAA
>JBFFLO010000423.1:0-2529 GCA_041554895.1 Lutimonas sp.
AAGAATCCAGGTGGAACATCCTATTACGGAACAGGTCATTGCGAATTTTGATCTTATCTGCGAGCAAATCAAAGTGGCTGCCGGTGTTCCAATTATTGGGATCAACTATTATCCTACCCAACATTCTATTGAATGCAGGATCAATGCTGAAGACCCTTTAAATGGATTCAGGCCTTCTCCAGGTACAATTACTATTTTTCATGCCCCTGGGGGACACGGAGTGAGATTAGATACTCATGTGTATGCAGGATATACTATTCCTCCGAACTATGATTCTATGATCGCTAAGCTGATCGTTACCGCTCAGACAAGAGAAGAAGCCATATCAAAAATGAGAAGAGCACTTGATGAATTTGTAATTGAAGGTGTTAAAACAACAATTCCTTTTCACAGGCAATTGATGGAAGATCCTGATTATGTAGCAGGTAATTATACCACAGCTTTTATGGACACTTTTGTCATGAAAAAGGAGTAGAGACTTACAATTTATAAGTAAAATATAGAAAAAGACATGAATACCTCATGTCTTTTTTTTATTTTTATTCCAATTTGTAGGTTCATAATTAAATTTTTAAAAAAGACCTGATGAAAGAAGGTAACCTTAAAATTGATGGTATAGATAAACTGATCTTGAACCAGCTCATGGAAGATGCCAGAACTCCAATCCTGAGTATAGCAAGAGAGGTTGGGATCTCGGGTGCTGCAATCCATCAAAGACTAAGAAAACTTGAGGCATCCGGATTGATTTCGGGTTCAAAATTTGTGATCAACCCAAAGATACTGGGATACAAAACTCTTGCCTTTGTAGGCATTTTTCTAGACAGTTCGAGTAAATACAAAGAGGCCATCAAAAGGCTTAAGGAAATAGATGAAGTCATAGAAAGCCATTACACTACGGGTAATTATGCCATATTCGTCAAGATTTTATGCCGGGATAATGAGCATTTAATGCAAGTATTAAATCATGAGATCCAGAATATTAAAGGTGTAGCACGCACGGAAACCTTTATTTCACTGGATCAGCAAATTGACAGACAAATGAAGATCTGATACTCTTTTTTATGTCTGCAATGAGTACATAATTCTTATTTTGTTCTTTTGTCTTGAAACAAAAGAACGAAAAATTCAAGACTACAAAAAAATCATGAGTGCTTTCTTTTTATATGTAAGTGCGGTCGGGTGATTTCCTCGTATTCACTTCGGAACTTCCCAATCTTACTAAACATATAATTCGAAATCCTTCCTGATTTTTTTGAGGCCGCTCGAACAAATAAAATTTATTTTCCAATCTCCAATCTCCAATCAGTTCTCAACAACTAACTCCTGCTATTGTAAATATTTACATAATACAATAAAGTGGCAATAGAACTAAGGGCTGCTATTACGTACGTTCTGGCGGCCCATTTGAGCGCATCCTTGGCAGCACCATGTTCAACGACAGTCACCAAATGCTTTTCTTCCAGCCAGGCAAGTGCCCGGTTACTTGCATCGTATTCCACAGGAAGAGTTACAAGGGTAAAAAGCACTGTTGCCGCGAACAACAAGATCCCCAAGAGTAATAATTGCGGAAAAGCCTCAACGGTAAAAATCCCGGCGATCAAAAGAAAAGAGGCCAGTTTAGACGAAATACCAACGGCAGGTACCAGTCTTGATCTCAACTCGAGCCAGGCATAGCTCTTGGCATGTTGCACCGCATGTCCGCATTCATGGGCAGCCACGGCAGCCGCTGCAGCATTTCGTTCTGAATATACAGCCTCACTCAAGTTTACCGTTTTATTCTGGGGATTATAATGGTCGGTTAGGCTGCCTGGAGTGGAGATGACCTTAACGTCATAAATTTGGTTGTCTGCAAGCATCTTTTCCGCAATTTCCCTTCCGCTCATCCCATTTTGCAAATGCAAATGAGAATATTTTTTGAATTTATTTTTTAATTGGCTCTGCACCAGCATGCCTATCAAACCGATTATTACGATCAATAAAAAAGAACCAGTCATTTTAAATATATCTTTGTTTTAATTGATACATTTATATCAAAAAGCATGCAAATTTTATTTTTATGAAAAATAATGTACCCGATATACTTTTAATTTATACTGGAGGTACCATTGGAATGGTAAAAGATTATGAATCAAACGCCTTAAAACCATTTGATTTTGAGAATATTAAAATAAAGATCCCAGAGCTTAAATTACTTGATTGCAAGATTGAAACAACAGCTTTTCCAAGCCCTATCGATTCATCTGATATGTCGCCCAAATATTGGGTGATGATCGCAGAAATCATAGAAAGCAGATATAATGATATCGATGGGTTCGTGGTGCTTACAGGTACTGACACCATGTCATATACGGCTTCCGCTCTTAGTTTTATATTGGAAAATTTGAGCAAGCCTGTTATTTTTACCGGGTCTCAGTTGCCCATTGGTGACCTGAGGACCGATGCCAAGGAAAACCTGATTACGGCCATACAAGTAGCAGCGGCTCATAAGAATGGTGTGCCTCGAATTCAGGAAGTTGGATTGTATTTTGA
>JBFFLO010000424.1:0-2517 GCA_041554895.1 Lutimonas sp.
AATACATAAAGCACTAATATATAGGTTATTACCTTAATATTAGTTGATCAGTTTTACTGAAAAATAAATTGAACTTTAGGGGATTCAACTATTTTCTTAAGGCGAATATACTAATAACACTTGAATTGACAAAATATTGCCGTCAGTTAATCAATACAAAATTAGAATGTTAGCCAGTCCAAAAAGTCTAGTTGCTCAACATAACAGGCATGACGAGCATGGTAATTTCTTCACCTTCTTCCAATCCGTCGATAGGGGTCAGGATTCCTGCTCTGTTCGGTAAGGACATTTCCAAAAGGATATCATTTGAATTCAAATGATTCAACATTTCCAATAAAAATCGTGAATTAAAACCTATTTGCATGTCATCTCCTTCATAGCTGCACAATAGCCTTTCATCAGCTTTATTTGAAAAATCAAGATCTTCTGCAGATATTTTTAGTTCAGTTCCAGCCATTCTAAGTCGAATCTGATGGGTAGTTTTACTTGAGAATATAGAAACCCTCCTGACTGAATTGTAGAATGCGTTTCTGTCAAGTGTTAATTTATTAGGATTCTCTTTTGGAATTACAGCTTCATAGTTAGGGTATTTGCCATCAATTAGTCGGCAAATCAAAGTGCTGTTCCCAAAACTGAATTTTGCATTGGTATCATTGTATTCTATGATCACATCTTCATCATTGCCTGATAGAATATTTTTTAATAGTGTCAAAGGTTTCTTTGGCATTATAAATTCAGCCACCTCATTGGCACTCACATCTTTTCTGATATACTTTACAAGTTTATGGGCATCGGTAGCAACGAAGATCAGATTTTCAGGGCTTAACTGAAAAAACACACCACTCATTACAGGCCTTAAATCATCGTTTCCTGAAGCAAAAATTGTTTTCGAAATCCCTGTTGCAAGAATACTGGCTTTTAGAGTCGTGCTGCTGGGTGCCTCAAGTTCAACTGCTTTTGGAAATTCTTCACCATCAGCATAAGCCAGGGCATATTTACCAGAGTCAGAATTGATCTCAATGGTATTGTTATCTTCAACCTTAAAGGTCAAAGGTTGTTCGGGAAAAGTTTTAAGTATATCCAATAAGAGTCTCGCAGGCACAGCAATGGCACCCGGAGCATCTGATTCAACATCTATTGAAGTACTCATTGTGGTTTCAAGATCCGAGGCAGAAATTCTCAATTGCCCGTCTGTTAACTCGAAAAGAAAGTTATCCAGGATGGGCAAGGTATTGTTGGTATTGATCACCCCACCTAGAATTTGTAACTGTTTCAATAATTGAGAGCTGGAAACTATAAACTTCATTCTTTTTAATTTAAAAATATATTGATATTAAGGCTGCCATTCACGCTGTTTTTAAACAATGGCCCGACTCAAAAGAGCCAGGTGGATTTTAAAGAAAGCATTATATCCTACAGGAAGGCAACAAGCATACAAATATATTATTTTAAAGTTGAACTTTGAAAATTTATTTGGCTTGTATATCAACAATCTTAAATGTTAAGGTTTTCTTAATATCAATAATTACACACTATATTTCTTTAGATTTGTCGCTGGGTCGCCTAAATCCTGGTTTAAAGCAATAAAAAGCTGATTTTGATCTAGGTACATCCATAGTTTAAGGTTTACAAGAGTTGAACTGTTTGAGAAAATTCATTAAAAAATAACTTATGATCAAATATGTAGTATCATTATCAGTTTGCATTTTGTTTTGTATGCCCGGTTTTTCGCAGGCACCTAAGAAACCAAATGCAGCTGAAATTTATGAATCCATTGAAAAGCTTAATTTTTTAGGGTCTGTTTTGTATTTGGCGGCGCACCCTGATGATGAAAATACCAGATTGATATCATATTTTGCTAATGATGTCCATGCCAGAACGGCTTATTTGTCAATAACCCGGGGCGATGGAGGGCAGAACCTGATTGGCCCTGAAATAAGGGAATTATTGGGAGTGATCAGAACCAATGAACTTGTCAAGGCCAGAGAAACGGATGGAGGTGAACAATTTTTTACCAGGGCAAACGATTTCGGGTATTCCAAGCATCCCGATGAAACCTTGGGTATTTGGGATAAAGAGGAAGTGCTCAAAGATGTTGTTAAGGTCATCAGAGAATTCCAGCCAGACGTGATTATCAATCGTTTTGATGCAGAATCTGCAGGACAAACCCATGGGCATCATACTTCTTCGGCTATACTCAGCCTGGAGGCTTTTGATTTGGCTGCGGATGCTTCTTACCAAGCCTATAACTTACCAACTTGGACCACCCAGCGTGTTTTTTTCAATACGCATTGGTGGTTTTATGGAAGTCGTGAAAATTTTGACAAAATAGACAAAACAGGAATGTTAGGCTTTGATACGGGTATTTATTATCCTTCATTGGGATTGTCAAACTCAGAGATTTCTTCGTTAAGCCGAAGCATGCATAAATCCCAGGGTTTTGGAAGTACTGGAACCAGAGGCAGCGATATGGAGTATGTGAAACTTTTAAAGGGAAAGATGCCTGCTGATCAAAAG
>JBFFLO010000425.1:0-2516 GCA_041554895.1 Lutimonas sp.
AAGAAAGGTTTTAGCCGATTGCAAGCCCACTAAGTAAGATCCATCAAAAAGGATTTGATTCAATGTTACAGTGGCATTCATGTTTTGCTTGGCACCAAAAACGACTTCTTCAAATTCACCCGGAGGTCCACCAACAATCTCTGCCGGAAGAAAGGTTACCGCTTGTTTTAGCCAATTTTGGTAATCTATGGTTCCATCAATCTGTGGTAAACCAAAAGAAGTTGCTTCCCATTTTTGCTTTTCAGCCGCTTCAATGTCCAGGGCAGCGTTTTTCACAGTATAATTATTTTCCAAAGCATATTGTATGGCCTCATCTAGTGTGAAAGAATGTGTTTCCTGCGCTTTTACATAAAGGTTAAAGAGCAGTAGGAATAAAACGGCGTATATTTTTTTCATCGTTTAAGAATGTTTTTTAATGTTTTGAGTCCCTTTTCCGTGGCAACGGCTCTCACATGGTATTCAAGGAAAGCATCTTTAAGCATAGAGATATCGTAAACTTCAATCGGAAATAATTCGTAATTCGTAAGACTCATGTTACCGCTATAATAGAACCTGGTAATTAGATCTATATTAATATCACTTCTATAGTAACCGTCTTCAATACCTCTTTTCAAATTCTCTACAATGCAAACATTTACCGATTCGAATTGCTTATCCTTTACTTGTTTAAAAATTTTCGGATAGTATTTTTGGAGTTGATAAGCAGGTGACGATTTTTCATTTTTCAACTGGTCATGAACCATGGACTTAATGGTAAAAATTTCTTCAATTGGATCATAGTTTCGTGAACATATCGTACTGATCGTTTCATTGATATTGTCAATGACATAAAACGTAGCAGCTTGAACCAGTTTCAATTTTGTAGGAAAATGGGCATAAATTGTTTTTTTTGATATTCCCATTTCTCTGGCGATATCGTCCATGGTCACACTTTTGAATCCTAAATTCAAAAACATGTCAGCAGCTTTCTGTAAAATTTTATCTTTCATAAGTGTGCAAATATAAGCAAGGAAACTCAAAACACAAATAAAGTTTCCTAAGTTTACAATTTATTAATATGCTTTTTCAAAACCGATAAAGCAGGGCAACCATTACAAATCCGATCTTATTCATATCTGGAGAATTTTACCGTCAACAAAGAGAGCTTTTGAAACAGATTAATTATTTTTACCAAAAACATATGCAGTGAATATAGAAAACTATAAAGAAGCCTTTTTGAATTTCATGACTCGTAATTTATTAAAGCGTGAGCCGAAAAATTTGTATGACCCCATCGAGTATATCATGTCATTGGGAGGAAAAAGGATGAGGCCAATTCTTGTTTTGATGAGTTGTGACCTTTTCGACGGTGATATTTCAGAAGCCATGGAAGCAGCTTTATCCATAGAAATGTTTCATAATTTCACCTTGATTCATGATGATATTATGGACAGCGCAGATCTTAGAAGGGGTAAAGAGACGGTTCATAAAAAATGGGACCTGAATACGGCAATTCTTTCGGGAGATGCTTTGATGATCCAATCAAACCAACGCCTGGAATATTATGAAGGAAGAATCTTCAAGGAGTTGATTTCTCTTTATAATAAGACGGCTTTAGAGGTTTGTGAGGGACAGCAGATGGATATGGATTTTGAAACTTTGCAGAAGGTAGATCTTGATGCGTATTTAAAAATGATCAGTTATAAAACTGCTGTTCTTGTAGGGGCATCATTAAAAATGGGGGCTATTATTTGTGAAGCCTCCCCTGAAGATCAGACCAGGATCTACAATTTTGGATTAAATCTTGGTATTGCATTTCAACTACAAGATGACTACCTGGACACTTTTGGCGAGGAGGATTTTGGAAAGAAAATAGGTGGGGATATCATAGAAGGGAAAAAAACATTTCTTTATATCAAGGCTCTGGAACTCGCCGATCCTAATGATAAAGAGCAATTGCTGAAACTTTATAGGAATGCTGAGGACCAGGATAAAAGGATTTCTGATGTAAAATCAATTTTTGTAAAATACGGCGTGGCTGAGATGCTTCTCACTGAAATAGAAAAATTTACCAATAAGGCCCTGGAGGATATTGATGCGCTATCCCTCGAACTTTCAAAACAGCAGTTATTGAAGGATTTTGCCTTGAGTTTAATGACACGTAAAACCTAATACCCATGGGATCAAGTGAAGAGGTGGTGCTTTTAAAGCAAATCCAATCGTATGATTTGCTTGGAAACCTGATCCAACAAATTACGAAAGATGCGGATCTTGCCGGAGCAAACTTTACCTGTGATCAGTGCATTTCAGGAAAAGAACTGGTACATGAAATTCATGCTTTCCTCTTTCAATTGATCACCAGTGATTTTGGAACTTACCTAAATTTTCTTTATCGCGTGGATATTCCTGAGAAGGCTTTAAAATCTATAACCGAAATTGAACCCGAGTTAATTGTAAAGAAAGTCACCCTTATGGTTTTACAACGTGAGTGGCAAAAAGTGTGGTTTAGAAATAAAAACCTATAACAGGAGACCATG
>JBFFLO010000426.1:0-2481 GCA_041554895.1 Lutimonas sp.
TCAACGATAAGAAAAGGCTGATGCATCAGATCTTTAAGGAGATCTCTTTCTAAAAGAATTACAACGATTTAAAACCTTCCTCTTTATTATGAATTTAATTAAGAGGATTTTTTATGTATAATGATTATATGATGATAAAAAAATCGATATTTGAGTATAAATTTAATTGAGGCATACTTAGAAATCGTTTTTCATGAATTTTGACTACAATAGCCCTAAACTTGAGGCTTCCCAACTTATCGATCTCTACAAAGGCATGCTTAAATCAAGGATGATCGAAGAGAAAATGCTGATACTTTTAAGGCAGGGGAAGATTTCCAAGTGGTTTTCGGGTATCGGGCAAGAAGCGATTTCTACAGGTGTGGCACTTGCTTTGGATAAGGAGGAATATATTTTGCCCATGCACAGAAATTTAAGCGTATTTACCTCCAGAAACATCCCGCTGCACAGACTCTTTTCTCAATGGCAAGGAAAATTGGGCGGTTTTACCAAAGGTCGTGACAGGTCTTTTCATTTTGGATCCCAGGAATTTAAAATTGTTGGGATGATTTCTCATTTAGGACCTCAGCTGGGCGTCGCCAATGGTATTGCTTTGGCCGGTAAACTCAGAAATGAAAAGAAAGTAACCGCAGTATTTTCAGGGGAGGGCGCAACAAGTGAAGGAGATTTTCACGAGGCGCTCAATGTGGCTTCTGTATGGAAATTACCCGTACTCTTCTGTATTGAAAATAATGGCTACGGCCTATCAACCCCGAATAGCCAACAATTTAGCTGCGAACATATTGCAGATAAAGGCAAAGGTTATGGTATGGAAAGTCATATCATTGATGGCAATAATATTGTAGAAGTATTTAGCAAGGTAAATGAATTGGCAAAAAGTATAAGAACCGATCCCCGGCCCGTATTGCTTGAATTCAAAACCTTTAGAATGAGAGGGCACGAAGAGGCGAGTGGCACGAAATATGTTCCAAAGGAGCTGTTGAATGAATGGGCAAGCAAAGACCCTATAGAAAATTTCCAGGCCTATCTTAGAAGGTGTGATATTTTAACTGAAGCAACTGAGGTTGCTATCAAAAAAGATTTTAACCATGAGATCACTACGCATCTTGAAACTGCTTTTCAAGAGGAGGAGGTAGTTTCTAGTTTAGAAAATGAATTAAATGATGTTTATAAAGATTTTGATTTACAGGTAATTGAGCCTGGAAGTAAAACATCCCGAATAAGATTGGTAGATGCCATTTCAAAAGGCCTGTATCAAAGTATGGAACGTCATAAGGAAATGGTGATCATGGGGCAGGACATCGCCTCTTATGGCGGCGTTTTTAAGATCACCGAAGGTTTTGTGGAAGCTTTCGGAAACGAAAGAGTTAGAAATACGCCCATTTGCGAATCGTCAATCATTGAAGCAGCTTATGGCTTATCTGTGAGTGGCGTCAAATCAGTGGTTGAATTACAATTCGGTGATTTTATAAGTTCCGGCTTTAATCCGGTTGTAAACCTGCTTGCCAAATCTCACTACCGATGGGGCCAGGCTGCTGATGTCGTATTACGGATGCCTTGTGGGGCAGGGGTTGGAGCCGGACCTTTTCACAGCCAGACCAATGAGGCCTGGTTTACCAAAACCCCTGGTTTAAAAGTAGTATATCCGGCTTTTCCTGTTGATGCAAAAGGCCTGCTGGCCGCATCGATTGATGATCCAAACCCCGTTTTGTTCTTTGAACACAAACAACTTTACAGGTCAGTTTATCAAGAAGTGCCAGATGATTACTACACCATACCGCTAGGAAAAGCAGCCTTGCTAAAAGAAGGGGGAGATGTGAGCATAATAAGCTATGGAGCGGGCGTTCACTGGGCTTTATCTAGCATGGATAAACTCAACGTGTCAGCCGATCTTATCGATCTGAGAACGCTTCAGCCCCTTGATGAACAATGCATCTACCACTCTGTTAAAAAAACAGGTAAGGTGATCATTTTGCAGGAGGACTCTCTTTTTGGAGGAGTTGCTTCTGATATTTCAGCTTTAATCAGTGAACATTGTTTTGAATTCCTGGATGCTCCTGTCATCAGAGTTGCCTCTCCTGAAATGCCCATTCCCTTTGCTAAGAATTTGGAAGCGCTGTACCTTCCAAACAAAAGGTTTGAAGAGGCATTGATCGAATTGTTGGCATATTGATTTTAAGTCGGTCCATGACTACTGATTATTTCGTAAATTTGAAACAACAAGTAAAATTTTAAAACCTAACCAATGAAAAAACTATTATACTTCTCTTTTGTGATCTTTTTTTTAAGTTCCTGTGGATCTACCCAATCGAGTTCTGAGGCAAAGCCCAGTAAAAAAACCTTAAAAGGAACCTGGCAGGTTACCAATATCAGGTTTGTTGGAGAAGAAGGCTTGTATAAGGCTAATTTATTTGATATGGCCGATTCTGCTTGTTTTAAAAACAGTGAATGGGTATTTATTCCAAATAACGGTTCTGGAAA
>JBFFLO010000427.1:0-2462 GCA_041554895.1 Lutimonas sp.
GATGGCAAATACTTAACAAACTTGAGCCATCTTTGCACGCCGCTGCCTCCTGCAGGGGGCCAATAATATGTGATCAATAAAACTTTCAAGGCTTCTCAAATTCCAAATATAGCTCCTTCAAATTACCCGAGACCTTTTCCCAGGAAAATTTATCTTCAATAAATTTTTTTCCGTTCATCCCAAGCTTTTTTGACAAGTTCTGATCCCTAAATAAGGTCACTATCTTTGCTGCGATCTCGGGGGCATCTTTTTCTTTATGGACCAAACCGCTTTTGACTTCTTCCACGAGGTTCTTTTGGGCCAAGGCATCACTTACCAAAACAGGGACGGCAAAACTCATATATTGGAACAATTTATTCGCATAAGTCGTATCGTGATGAAGGTTTCTGTGCAAAGGCGAAATACCCACATCAGCTACCTCGAGATAGGAAGGAAACAGATCAATGTCCTGCCATCCTTCAAAATCAACCATTTGTTCAAGGCCAAGCTCTTCGACCCTGCTTTTTAGTACCTTGTCTGTGGAATTTTCCCCCACAATGACCAGCTTAATACGGTTCCTTAAAGAGTCATCTTCAGCAATGATCCCCATGGCTTCGATCGCCGACAACAGGCCTCTTCTCAGTCCTGTATCGCCTAAATAAAGTATGACAAACTTATCTTTATACCTTTCCAAAACAGACTGTTCCAGGGTAAAATCGTTATAAAATGATGACTTTACGGTATTGGGAACAACAACTATTTTATCATCTGGTATTCCCAGCCTGTTTATTAATTCTGCCTTGGCTTCCTTTGTTACCACAATGGTTCTATTCGCTTTATGAACAAGAATGCCTTCTTTACGTTTCCAAGTTTTAGTTGAAATCAGGAAGTTTCCAGGGAATTTATTTAAATGTGGATAGCTTTTCATGATCTCCGGCCTGTTCTCATGAAGGTCCAGAACCACAGGGCGCTGTAATACTTTATTGGCTTTATGGACGGCTTCAGCAACTACCATATCATGTATATGAATGATCTCAATATTACATTCCTTCAAGAAATGAGCAATTTTACCAGACATCAAGATGCTATAGAAAGGAAATGTATATGATAATGCCGAAAGCTTGTATTCTAACTTATTGCTGTGGTATCTTTTCACCTCAATGCCTTTAAACTGCATATCCCTCTCCTCTTTATAGGTAAGGCAAAACAGGAAAACCTCATGACCGCTGCCAATCAATGCAAGGGCTTCATTCTCAACCCGGGGATCAGGTGGAAAGGTCTTATCGAGTATCATTCCAATTCTCATGTTGCAAGGAATCTAACGTTCCGCATAGACAGCATAGTACCTAGGCGTGAATTTTCTTAGAATAGGCCTAAAGCCGATTTTATTGACCGGGCTCGACCATTTTTCAAATTTTTTAATTTTCCAACCTGACTTTTCCAACAACCAATCAAACTGCCAGTCTTCAAATTCATGATAATGCCTGTCCCATTGATCGGTTTTGCTTTTATAAGCACTCGCGAACCAAAGATTCAAAGGAACCGTAGTGATAAGTTTTGGTGCTTTAATGTTATTGAGCACATTAAAGGGTGCAACCAGGTGTTCAAAAATTTCAAAGGCCGTAACTGCATCTACTTCATGCTTATTGACATTTGCAAAATCCAGATCCAAATCTTCACCTTGCGTATTATAAACCTTATAGCCATAAGATTCCAGTATCTCGCTTAGTTCATTGCGGACCCCAAGATCCAGGATGGTAGCAGGTGCGGGAAGCACGGACTGCAGAAAGGCTACAGTATGTGCATACCGTTTTTTTGGAATCGTTTTATATGATTTGAATTCACTCATGATGTGATTAATCTGCTTTGGTTTTTCTTTCTTTAAAGTACCATCCCAAGGGAATCAAGAGCAATAAACCGTAGGATACCAGTGAAATATTTCTGCCCGTCTCAATCACTTCCGGTTCAAATTTGAATTGTATTTCATGATTACCTGCCGGGATTAGCATTGCCCTTAACACATAATTTGCTCTCATATACGGAACCTTTTCCCCATCCACATAAGCATTCCAACCATCCTTGTAATACATCTCTGAAAAAACAGCTAACTGCTCCGTCTGAGACTCAGTCCTGTAGGTCATTTCATTGGCTTTATAGTTAGTCAAAACAATACTGGCAGTGCTGTCCTTTTTTAAGCTCAGATGATCCAACTCAGCCTTATAATTTCGCATCAGGATAACTTTCTCTTTTGTATTCAGGCTGTCCAAAGCTCTGATCTCCTCATTAGCTGTGTCTACAAATTCAATTTCATCAACGAACCAGGCGTTTCCATTCGCGTCTTCATTCAATTGTACATTTTCAACATTGTTCTCGCCAGGGAAAATAAAATACTTGGTATTGAGCATATTCAATACTTCCATATTGTTTCTGGCAATTTGAAACTCGTATAACTCCTGGTATCTTCTTGGCTTGGCAGCATGATA
>JBFFLO010000428.1:0-2430 GCA_041554895.1 Lutimonas sp.
TTTCAAGACAAGATTCTATTGATCCCGCATCCATTTATCAACTCACGTCGATGCTCCGTCTGCTATCAGTCACTATGAAAGGAGAATATGACGGTTGGAGTACTGAGGTAAAATTAAATGATGAATAATTTTCGGTCCAAATGTTAACAAAAATCAAATACCCTTTAATTCTTGACGGCGGTCTTTCGAATGTATTAGAAGAATTCGGTTGTGATCTGAATCATAGGCTGTGGTCTGCGAAGCTGCTTTTAGATCAACCTGAGCTTATTATACGGGCGCACTTAGCTTATCTCAAAGCAGGAGCCAATTGTATTAGCTCGGCAGGTTATCAGGCCTCCATTGAAGGTTTTATAAAAACGGGATTAAGCTATAGAGAAGCAGAGAAAATGATACTGCGATCAGTGGAACTGGCGGAAGAAGCCAGGGATATCTACTTGAAGGACAAAGACAGTCATGAGAAGGTCTTTATTGCGGCCAGTATGGGCCCTTACGGGGCGATTCTTGCCGATGGTTCAGAATACCATGGAGATTATACTGTTTCTGAGAAGGCTCTCAAAGACTTTCATGATAAAAGAATAAAACTTCTTGCAATGACCAAAGCAGACTTTTTTTGCTTCGAAACCATCCCCAGTCTGCTGGAAGTAAAAATTTTGTCTGAACTCCTTGCTCCCCTGACCAGGCCTTCCTGGATTTCTTTTTCATGCAAAGATGAATTTCATCTTAACGATGGAAACAAGATCAGCGAAGCAGCTGAACTTCTTGCAGAGCACCCCTCTGTGTTTGCTGTCGGAGTAAATTGCACATCCCCTAAATACATTTCGGCTATTATTGATGTACTTAAGCAGTCTGTACCTGAAAAAAAGATCATTGTATACCCCAATTCGGGAGAAGTATATCATGTGCAAAGTAAATCATGGATAGGTGTATCTGATCCGTTTTCTTTTGAGAAAATGGCCCGGGAATGGCATGAAAAAGGTGCCGACATTCTTGGAGGTTGTTGCAGGATAGGGCCCGAACATATCAAAAGAATTAGCCGCTTAACGTAAAGCGCTATTACCCATGTTTTAACCACGAAACAAGATACCTACGACTTCTTCAATTTTACTGACTTTAAGAATCTGAATCTGGCTATTCTTTTTGGCAATCTTGTTGAATTTGGACAAAATAATTTTTTTGAATCCTAGTTTCTCTGCTTCCTGTATCCTTTGTTCAACACGGCTAATGGCTCTTATCTCACCGGCAAGTCCAACCTCAGCGGCAAAGCAAATGTCTTGTGGGATATAGATTTCATTATTGGAAGAAAGAACCGCACATACCACTGCCAGGTCGATAGCAGGATCCTCAACTCTTAGTCCCCCTGCAATATTGAGAAACACATCTTTGGCACCCAGCTTAAAGCCGGCTCTTTTTTCTAAAACAGCCAATAGCATATTGAGCCTTTTGATATTATACCCTGTGCATGATCGCTGTGGAGTGCCATAAACAGCTGTGCTTACAAGTGCCTGGACTTCTATCATCAAAGGTCTCATGCCCTCTAAAGTAGCCGAAATGGCAGTTCCGGTAAGATCCGCATCTTTCTTAGATATAAGGATTTCAGATGGGTTTTCAACTTCTCTCAGACCTGTGTGCAACATTTCGTAGATCCCTAATTCAGCCGTAGAACCAAAACGGTTTTTTTGTGCCCTAAGAATCCGATAAGTATGGTTTCTGTCTCCCTCAAACTGAAGTACCACATCTACCATATGCTCTAATATCTTGGGGCCAGCAATGTTTCCTTCCTTGGTAATATGCCCTATTAAGATCACCGGGGTATTGGTTTCCTTTGCGTATTTGATCAGTTCGGAAGCTGTTTCCCTAATTTGTGAGATACTTCCGGGTGAGGCTTCTATGAATTCGGTTTGCAGGGTCTGAATCGAATCTATCACGATAACTTCTGGATGGGTTTCCTCAGCTGAATTAAAAATATGATGGGTTTTTGTTTCGGTAAGGATCAGGCAATTCTCATTTGCCTTGTGAAGCCTGTCTGCTCTCAGTTTAATCTGGGTCATACTTTCTTCACCAGACACATACAGCACTTTGTTTTTCATGATCAATGCGATCTGTAACAACAATGTTGACTTGCCGATGCCGGGTTCTCCCCCTAATAACACAACGGAGCCTTTTACCAAACCACCCCCCAGAACTCTGTTTAATTCCTTGTTGCAGGTATCGATCCTCTCTTCATTTACCGCTGTAATTTCCTTTAATTTTATCGCCTTTGTAACCTTTTTATTGGAAGTTGAAGGTTTCCAGGACGTCTTCTCTTCCCTTTGAACAACTTCTTCAACTATGGTGTTCCATTCATTACAGGAGTTGCATTTTCCAACCCATTTTGGAAATTGCGCCCCGCAGTTTTGACAAAAAAAAGTAGTTTTGGTCTTGGCCATAAAA
>JBFFLO010000429.1:0-2424 GCA_041554895.1 Lutimonas sp.
AGGTCTTTGCCCAAATAATAATCAAAGGTAACCCCCGATTTTGGATTATCGCCCAATCCCGGAACTGGCCTTTCACTGCTTCCCCCAAAGATCAAATAGGTGTCTTTTGGTTTGAACAAACGGAGGTTTTCATCCTTTTTGGACCATTGTTGCAAGGCTCCTAAATCATCGAAAATCCAAAATGACCTTCCTGCAGTAGCGGCAACGAGATCATTGTCTTGTATGACCAAGTCATTAATAGGAACCACCGGTAAATTCGATTGAAATGGCTGCCATTTCCTTCCATCATCAAAGGATAGGTATAAACCTGTTTCGGTACCTGCATACAACAAGCCTTTTCTCAACGGATCTTCTCTGACTACCCTTACAAAGGTATGCGGATCTGTAAACCCATTCACCAATTTGGTCCATGACTGACCATAGTCACTGGTTTTAAAAATATAGGCCCGTAAATCCATAGATTTGTAACGCATCAAAGTAACATACACTGTTGCCGGGTCATGAGGTGAAACCTCAATAGAATTGACAATGCCTTCCTTCATATCAGGAGGCGTCACATTTTTCCAATGAGCGCCGCCATCTTTGGTAACATGTACCAAACCATCATCCGAACCTGCCCAAAGCACCCCTTGTTCATGAGGAGATTCCACCAATGACATCAAGGTATTATAATTCTCTCCACCAGCTGCCTCATTGGTAAAAGGTTTGCCTCCGGGGCCATGCTTATCAGGCTCATTTCTGGTTAGGTCAGGGCTTATCACGGTCCATGAGTTTCCTTGATCAGTGGTTTTAAATACGACATTGCCCGCATGGTAAATTGTGTTTCTGTCATGTGGTGAACTAATGATAGGGGCGTTCCAGTTGTACCTGAATTTAAAGTTTTCCGGAGCATTGCCCAAAGACAGTTCAGGATATTCTTTGATTTCCTTTCCGATACGCGAATTTTTATACCATCGCTCAATAATTCCCTGATAACAACCTCCAAAAACAACTTCCGGATTGTCTGGGTCAAAAGCCAGGAAAGCACTTTCACATCCCGCAACAGAATACCAGTCTTTCCATCCTATTCCACCACCATTGGTCCTGCTTGCAATAGCAATAGCAGAATTATCCTGCTGGCCTCCGTATACATGATAAGGAACCTGGTTATCGGTGATGACCCTATAAAATTGTGAGGTTGCCTGGTATTGCTGGCTGCTCCAACTCTTGCCGCCATTATTGGAAATGTTGGCACCACCGTCATTGGAGTTGATCATTTTCGAATTGTCATTCGGGTTGATCCATAAATGATGGTTATCCCCGTGCGGCGTAGCTACCCTGAAGAAACTGTTTCCTCCATCAATGGATTTCATGGCTGGAGCATTCATCACCCAAACAACATTTTCATCAACAGGATCGGCAAATATTTCCATATAATACCAGGACCGCGTAATATTGATACGGTCCTTATTGACCTGTTTCCATTTTTTTCCGGCGTCATCAGACCTGTAAACACCCGATTGATCACCTTCGGCTTCGACTACGGCAAATACTCTTTCAGGATTGGCCCTTGAAACTGAAATTCCTGATTTTCCCATTAGTTTGGGCAGGCCTTCTTCCATCTTGGTCCATGAAGCACCTCCGTCTGTTGACTTATACAAACCTGATTTCTCTCCTCCTGATTCTATGGTCCATGGATACCTTCTGTGTTCCCACATCGCAGCATAGAGTATCAAAGGGTTCATCATGTCCATGACAAGGGAAGATGCACCGGTGTTTTCATCAATATAAAGAACTTTATCCCAGGTGGCTCCTCCGTCAACGCTTCTGTAAATTCCTCTTTCTGCTGAAGGCCCATACTGTGCTCCCTGAGCGGATATAAAAATAATGTCCGGGTTTGACGGATGAATAACTACATCCGAAATATGCCTTGATTTATCCAAACCTATATGCTTCCAGGATTTCCCTGCATCATCAGATTTATAGACGCCATCTCCCATGGAAGTCATCACTCCTCTGGCAGCATGTTCTCCCATACCTGCTATAACGATGTTCGGGTTTGATTCAGATACCGCAATGGCTCCCACGGTTCCTGTTTTCAAAAATCCATCTGAAACATTTTTCCATGTGATACCATCATCAACGGTTTTAAAGATCCCTCCGCCTGTAGATCCAAAATAATAGGTCATGGGTCGTCCTACTACACCTGTGGATGCAACACTTCTTCCTCCCCGAAAAGGGCCTATATTCCTCCATTTCAATCCATGAAATGTAGAATCTATGACCTCTGTTGCCGGGGAAGCTTTGGTTTTTTTAGTTTTCTTTTTTTGTGCATAACCATTGGCTGAACTCAAAATAAGGGCAATAAAAAGAATGTATATATTTTTCATGTATTTGGTTTAGGTTGATTGTTTGTTCATATGATCCAGTTTTTTATTCATCACT
>JBFFLO010000430.1:0-2410 GCA_041554895.1 Lutimonas sp.
AAAAGAGGTCAGAAGGGCTTTATTGGACGCCGATGTCAACTTTAAAATTGCTAAAAACTTTACAAATACCGTAAAGGAAAAGGCGATGGGCCAGGATGTATTAACCACGCTTAACCCCGGGCAGTTAATGGTAAAGATCGTGAAAGACGAACTTACCGAATTAATGGGTGGCGATACGGTTGGCATCAATCTTAAAGGATCCCCGACGGTGATTCTTATGTCTGGTCTTCAAGGTTCCGGTAAAACAACTTTTTCAGGAAAACTGGCCAATTTCTTAAAAACAAAGAAAAGCAAGCAGGTGTTGTTGGTAGGATGTGACGTATATCGTCCTGCCGCCATCAATCAATTAAAAGTCGTTGGAGAACAGGTTGGTGTGGAAGTATATGCTGAAGAAGGCAATATGGATCCGGTTGCCATTGCAGAAAATGCCTTAAAGCATGCAAAATCCACAGGTAAAAATGTGGTTATTATTGATACAGCAGGTCGTTTAGCTGTTGATCAGGAAATGATGGATGAGATTTCCAACATTCATAAAGCGGTACAACCGGAGGAAACTCTTTTTGTAGTTGATTCCATGACCGGACAGGATGCCGTGAATACGGCTAAATCCTTTAATGACGTACTTAATTTTGACGGAGTTGTATTGACCAAATTGGATGGTGATACCCGCGGTGGGGCTGCCCTCTCGATCAAATCTGTGGTCAACAAACCCATTAAATTCATAGGAACAGGAGAAAAGATGGAAGCCATTGACGTATTCCACCCTGATCGTATGGCTGAAAGGATCCTTGGAATGGGTGACGTTGTTTCTCTTGTGGAGAGAGCCCAGGAGCAATATGATGAAGAAGAAGCAAGAAGGATTCAAAAGAAGATAGCAAAAAACCAGTTCGGGTTCGATGATTTCCTAAAACAGATCCAGCAGATCAAAAAAATGGGAAACATGAAAGACCTGGTCGGTATGATCCCGGGAGCCGGAAAAATGATGAAAGATGTGGATATAGATGACGATGCTTTTAAGGGTATTGAAGCCATCATCCATTCGATGACACCAGCCGAAAGAAGTACTCCTGCCATGATCAATGCAAGCAGGAAAAAACGGATCGCCAAAGGATCCGGCACAAATGTTCAGGAAGTCAATCAATTGATGAAACAATTCAATCAAATGAGTAAAATGATGAAAATGATGCAAGGTGGCGGTGGTAAAAAAATGATGCAAATGATGAAGGGCATGCAATAGCGGCTAAAATTTATGCATTTGAAGTCATAGCAATTTTTATAAAAATTCTTAATCAAACTAACTGATCATGATCATATTAGATGGCAAAAAAACCTCTGACGATATTAAAGATGAAATTGCACTGGCCGTTGCTAAACGGAAAGAAGCGGGATTAAAAACACCACATCTTGCGGCGATTATTGTTGGAACAGATGGCGCTAGTATGACCTATGTTAGCAGCAAAGTAAAATCCTGCCAAAGGGTAGGTTTTAATTCTACACTTATTGACCTTCCGGAGGATACAACTGAAGAGCAGTTATTGAACGAGATCGATGACCTGAATAAGGATCCGGATATAGACGGATTTATCGTACAGCTACCTTTACCCAAACAAATAGATGAACAGAAGGTGTTGATGGCAGTTGACCCCGACAAGGATGTTGATGGTTTTCATCCTGTCAATGTAGGTAAAATGACCCTTGACCTGCCTTCATTTTTACCGGCTACACCCTATGGCATTCTTGAATTGCTGGAAAGATACGAGGTGGAAACCTCAGGGAAAAATGTAGTCGTGATCGGAAGGAGCCATATCGTTGGCAGGCCAATGAGCATCCTGCTTAGTCAAAAAAGAAAAGTTGGTAATGCGACGGTGACCGTTGCACATAGCCGCACCAGAGACTTGGCCTCTATTACCAGAAATGCGGATATCGTGATTGCTGCGCTGGGGATTGCTGAGTTTTTAACAGGAGATATGGTCAAAGAAGGCGCCACTATTATTGATGTGGGTATTACCCGGGTAAAGGATGATTCGAAAAAAAGAGGTTATCGATTAGCGGGTGACGTAGATTTTGAATCTGTGAGCAAAAAAGCTTCCTTTATTACGCCGGTTCCAGGAGGTGTGGGACCAATGACCATAGCAATGCTGTTAAAAAATACGTTACAGGCTTGTGAACAAAGAGATGCTTCCGTGAAGGGGTGAGAAGTGAGGGGTTGAGAAGTGACACCCTTACTTGCGAAGGCCTCAGTAGGTCCTTAAAGATCTTCTCTGTTCGCGAGATCCAATTGAAAGGGAGGCCGGCAAATAGCAATATACTCGCAAGGCTCTTCAAACGGGTTTGAATATTGTACCCTCGTTCCCTTAGAAATTTTTATGGATTGACCGGCTTCCAAAATCACTTCTTCATTGTTTATAAT
>JBFFLO010000431.1:0-2389 GCA_041554895.1 Lutimonas sp.
CGGCCGGTATCCTGTAACATCTTTAAAGGAAGCAAGGGAAAGTATCGATAAAACATTGAATTATTATGCCACAACCTCTTTGGGGAACTGGAGAAATACCGTGACCTTCGTCGCAGATGATCCGGATAATCCAGACGAATTTGCTTTACAAAAAGGGCTCGATCTGATTACAGAAGAAATTGATGAGAAAAAACCCTCCTTCAATGTTAAAAAGATCTATGCTGACGCCTATCAGCAGGAAACCTCCGCGGGAGGAGAACTTTATCCCGCTGTAAACGAGGCTATTGACAATGCCGTTGAAACAGGTACGCTGATGCTGGACTATTTCGGACATGGCGGTGTAAATGGATGGGCCGCCGAAAGGATCCTGGAAATTCCTCAAATCCAAAATTGGAACAACTTCAACAACCTCCCTCTTTTTATCACGGTTACTTGCGAGTTTACAAGATTTGATAATCCAAGCAGGCTTTCAGCAGGTGAATATACTTTATGGAATGCAAGAGGCGGGGTGTCGCATTTGATCTCAACAACCAGAGAAATCTTTATCAGAGAGGGGAATGTGTTTAATCAAAACCTGATCCGTAACCTTTTGAATATGGAGAAACAGGATCAAAGCATTTCTGAAGCACTGATGTACACCAAGCACCAATCCTTCTCTTCTCAACGGTTTTTTATCTATAGTTTTGGTGATCCGGCCATGAAATTGGCTCAGGCGAAACCTCTTGTGAAACTCACAAAAATGAATGAGGTAGAACTTGATAAAGGCCGGGATACCTTAAAGGCCTTGTCAAGAATAAAATTAGAAGGGATCATCACAGATGAAAACGGTCAGCCTTTAACTAATTTCAATGGCACGCTTTCTGCTACGATCTATGACAAGCCCCTTAATAAAACTACCCTCGACAATGACAATCTAGGTGAGAAAATGGAGTTCACTGCTATAGAAAGTAAAATTTTTAGTGGCAGAGCCAGTGTGGACAATGGTGTTTTTTCCTTTGATTTTATAGTTCCTAAAGACATTCGTATCGCCTATGGAAATGCCAAGATCAGCCTCTATGCCGATAATCAGGTTTCTGACCGCAGCGGATCGGATCTCAGCATTACGATTGGCGGGATAGACCCTGATGCGCCTGCAGATTCAGAAGGCCCACAGATCAGCCTTTTTATGAATGATGAATCTTTTGTTGATGGAGGCAATACCAGCTCTTCTCCGATCCTGTATGCCATTCTGGAAGACAATTCAGGGATCAACACTTCTATTACAGCAGTTGACCATGATATCATAGCCATTTTAGACGATGACAACAACAATCCTTATGTCTTAAACGACTATTTTGAAACGGAGTTGAATAACTTCCAAAAAGGAAAAGTTAAGTTCCCTTTTCGCGATCTAAAGCCCGGTTTGCATACAATTAAATTTAAATGTTGGGATACATACAATAATCCATCAGAATCAACGTTAACTTTTATTGTAGTCAATGACAATGACTTAATATTAAGTAATGTATTGAATTATCCGAATCCGTTTATTAATTATACCGAATTTTGGTTTAATCACAACAAGCCAAGCGAAACACTAGATGTGCAGGTACAAATTTTTACGGTTTCAGGAAAGCTCGTAAAAACCCTTAACCGATCTGTTCAATCAGAGGGACTCTTATCCAGGGAAATTTCATGGAATGGTCTTGATGATTTTGGGAACAAAATTGGTAAGGGCGTTTATGTATACAAACTTCATGTAAAGTCTCAAATATCGAATGCGCAGGCAGAAAAATTTGAAAAACTTGTCATATTACAATAACAATTTTAGATCTAAATCCCTAAACCCTAATTATTAGATGAAAAAAATAAGTCTAATTGCCATCGCTACATTTCTTGGAATATTTGGTTCCTATGCACAAGAAGAAGTAAATCCTATTACGACAGCTGCTCCATTTTTGTTAATCGCACCGGATGCCAGGGCCGGAGGCCTGGCCGACATGGGGGTCGCCACATCTTCTGATGTCAGTTCCATGCATTATAATGCCGCTAAATACGCATTTTCAGAATCACAATGGCAAATAGGATTGAACTATACGCCATGGCTAAGGAATTTAACCAATGACGTGAGCCTGACAAGTTTGTTTGTGGCCAATAAAATTAACGAGAGAAGTGCATGGGCAACCAGCCTTACGTATTTTTCGCTTGGATCCATTGAACTCACCGATGGCTCAGGTATCAGCCTGGGTTCGGAAAATCCTAATGAATTTGCCATTGACGGAGCCTATTCACTTAAATTAAGCGAAGTGATTTCCATGGCAGTTGGCTTAAGATATATCCATTCAAATCTTGCCGTAAGGATAGATAATTCCGAAATTCAGACTGTTAACACCTTCGCTGTTGATGTTTC
>JBFFLO010000432.1:0-2385 GCA_041554895.1 Lutimonas sp.
AACCTCGGCAAGGTAACATTTAAAAGATTATAGGTTCCCCCATACAAACTACTGGAAGCAACAATATGATCTCCGGCTTTTAATAAGGTTAATAATCCGGTTGAAATGGCTGAGGTTCCCGATGCGAAAACCACGGCGCCTATTCCTCCTTCGATGGCAGCCAGCCTTTTCTGCAAAATATCATTGGTAGGGTTGTTCAATCTGGTATAAATAAAACCCAGTTCCGCCAAAGAAAACAAATTGGCTGCATGATCCGTATCATTAAAGACGTAAGAGGTAGATTGAAATATAGGTACAGCTCTTGTACCAAGGGTCTGTGTTGTATCGTGTCCTGCATGCAGGGCTTTCGTTGCAATATGTTGATCACTCATGATGATGATGTTTAATTTTTTAATATAAAATGTTTAAAATATTGCCCTTTTTTATCAGGTATTGCCAAGGGGGCACAAAAATAAGTTATTTTTTCTCAACATAAATGGCAATACCTTATCATTTTCCTATTGTTATTCATTGTTTTTTGTTTCGTTTGACATCAAGACTTCAGTTTGGAGCAAAAAAAAACCCCTGATTTTATTCAGAGGTTTTTTATATATGATCAATTAAAATTATCGCATAAAAATCCTCTGCATTCGAAAACGCATCATCATTTTTGCCATATTTAAATTGTTGTTTCTCATTTCTTATTCCAGGCAAATATAAAAATAAATTTTAAACTTGGTGTATGAATTTTCATATAGCCGGTCAATACGGGGTAAAAAATAGATATACCAAACTTCAACAGACATTTTTTTTTAGTCTATCCAGAATGATATTATTTATTGAAATACAATCTATTAACATAAAAAATAGATGTCAGGCCTAAAGTTTTAATCTTATCTATAGTTTAATAATGGCCAGCAATTATGCATAGCCTTCTTCACAAAAAAAATTAATTTGGCAATTTGTTGATTCTATCATTTATAATTTGTTTAAATTTGTGGCTCACAATCCTGAGGAAAAATTTGAACTGATTGCAACCTCTATAAAAAATGCTAAAGCAGTATTACTACTTTAGCTTTACAGGTCCTCATTTCAGTTTTTCTCACATAAAAATAGATAGTATGTCTTACTTATTTACATCTGAATCTGTGTCTGAAGGGCACCCCGATAAAGTTGCCGACCAAATATCAGATAACCTTTTAGATAATTTTTTAGCCTTTGATCCCAATGCAAAAGTTGCCTGTGAAACATTGGTAACTACCGGACAAGTTGTGCTGGCGGGGGAAGTTAAAACCACGACTTATATTGATGCTCCAATAATCGCCAGAGAAACCATCAAAAAAATTGGCTACACCAAGGGAGAATATAAATTTGAAGGAGAGAGCTGCGGCGTTATTTCGCTGATCCATGAACAATCTCAAGATATTAACCGGGGTGTTGAGAGGGAAGTAGAAGAAGAACAGGGCGCCGGAGATCAAGGGATGATGTTCGGTTATGCGACCAATGAAACAGTTAATTTTATGCCCCTGGCATTAGATCTGAGCCACAGATTACTCATAGAATTAGCAGCGATGAGAAGGGAGGGCACAGAGATCAATTATCTTCGGCCTGACGCAAAGAGCCAGGTAACTGTTGAATATTCAGATGAAGGCGTGCCTCTGCGAATCGATACGATCGTTCTATCAACACAGCACGATGAGTTCGATGAAGAAGAGAAAATGCTGGAGAAAATCAAAAAAGATATTATTGGAATTCTTATTCCAAGAGTGGTTGCCAGCCTGCCCGAAAATATTCAGAAGTTGTTCAACGACCAGATCAAGTACCATATCAATCCAACAGGGAAATTTGTCATAGGAGGACCTCATGGAGATACCGGATTGACAGGAAGAAAGATCATCGTGGATACCTACGGGGGAAAAGGGGCTCATGGTGGTGGTGCCTTTAGCGGAAAGGACCCAAGTAAAGTTGACAGATCGGCGGCCTATGCAGCAAGGCACATTGCAAAGAACATGGTTGCGGCCGGAGTTTGCGACCAAGTGCTTGTGCAGGTTTCCTATGCGATTGGTGTGGCAGAACCAACTTCAATTAATGTTGATACTTATAATTCTTCCAAAATTGATAAAACAGACGGAGAAATTTCCACAATCATTGAAAACTTATTCGATATGAGGCCTGCAGCTATTGAGAAACGACTCAAATTGCGCAATCCAATATACAGTGAGACGGCGGCCTATGGACATATGGGCAGAACCCCAAGAACGGTCATAAAGAAGTTTTCTTCTCCTTATTCTGGTGACAAATCTATTGAAGTTGAATTGTTTACTTGGGAGAAACTTGATTATGTTGATAAAATAAAAGAAGCCTTTGATTTATAAAATCGGCTTTTTTAAAGGATAAACCAATAGG
>JBFFLO010000433.1:0-2364 GCA_041554895.1 Lutimonas sp.
CATCAGTACCAGATCACTGATATTGTAGATCGCGTAGGCGGAGGTGATTCTTTTATGGGCGGCCTGATCTATGGTTTATTGACCTATCCCGAGAACGACCAAAATGCTTTAAACTTTGCAGTGGCCGCCTCTTGTTTAAAACACACCATTAAAGGAGATGCGAATCTGGTCACGGTGGCTGAAGTAGAAAAATTAATGGGTGGTGACGCATCAGGGCGCGTTGCGAGATAAAACTTTGACTATTAGTTGTTTTGATTTATTTATCAAAACATGGCAGGCAACATGAAAGATTAAAAAGAAGAAATTAACCTTAGTAATAATTATCAAATATTTATAAAATGAAGTTGCATAAAAATATAATTTCCGGTTTGTTCTCGTTAGGGATCCTGTTGTTTTTTACGGCCTGTACCGAGGTGAAAAAAGATGATACCCCATGGGTAGATATGTTTGACGGAAGCACCTTAAATGGATGGTCTGTAATAGGCGGTAACGCCTCCTACGAAGTAAAGGATGGTCAGATCGTAGGAACATCTGCCCCAAATACGCCCAATACATTTTTGCGATCAAACAATACCTATGGTGACTTTATTTTAGAGTTGGATTATAAGGTAGATCCAAAACTAAATTCAGGGATACAGATCAGGAGCAATAGTATTCCTTCTTATCGAAATGGCGTGGTTCACGGATATCAAATTGAAATAGATCCATCTGAAAGGGCATGGAGCGCGGGTATTTACGATGAGCAAAGGCGAGGTTGGCTGGTTCCATTGACCAACAATCCAACAGCTCAAAAAGCATTTAAACAAAATCAATGGAACCATTATCGGATTGAAGCCATCGGAGATACCCTTAAAACATGGATAAATGATGTGCCTGCTGCTTATTTGATCGATGATATGACCTCTGAAGGTTTTATTGGTTTGCAGGTGCACAGCATTGGAACGGATAAAGAAAAAGAAGGAACACAAGTAACTTGGAAGAATGTCAAGATCATTTCCGAAAACGTGCAGCAGTACAGCCAAAAAATGAGCTTGGATCCGGTGGTCACTAAAAATAACCTGTTCGGGAAAGAGGCAGAAGAAGGGTGGAAAATGTTATGGGATGGCAAAACGACCCAAGGCTGGAAAGGAGCTAAACTAGATGGCTTCCCCGAATCCGGATGGGAAATAAATGATGGCGTACTTTCGGTATTGGCTTCCGGTGGAGGTGAATCTGAAGCCGGCGGGGACATTGTTACCACAGAACTCTATAGCGATTTCGAATTGAAACTTGACTTTAAAATCACTGAAGGTGCCAACAGCGGCATTAAATATTATGTCGATACCGAAATCAATCAGGGTGCCGGTTCATCTATAGGGTTAGAATTTCAGATCCTGGATGATGAAAGGCATCCGGATGCAAAATTAGGAAACCATAAAGGCAGCAGAACCGTCGGTTCGCTTTATGATCTGATCCAGGCGGATACTGCCAAAGTGGTTCATCCCGTCGGGCAATGGAACCAGGCAAGAATCGTATCAAAGAACAATCATGTTGAGCATTGGCTGAACGGGAGAAAGGTTTTGGAGTATGAGCGCAAGAGCCCTGAATATTTACAACTGGTAAAAGAAAGCAAATATGAAAAGTGGCCAAACTTTGGAGAAGCAGATCAAGGCAGGATCCTTTTACAGGATCACGGCGATTTTGTGTCATTTAGAAATATCAAGATTCGTTCATTAAAATAAATATAAGTTATGCGTAAAGACAGAAGAAGTTTTATTAAAAAAGCCGCAGTCGGAGCTGTAGGGGTTGCTTTAGGAAATACCGTAAATGCCATGTCTGCCCGGAGTTATGGAAATATAATGGGCGCCAACGATCGGATCAACCTGGCTATTCAAGGACTGGGGAGGCGCTATCCCGGGTTTATAGACCCTATTGCTGATAAAAAAAATAACGTCCGTCTCTTATATTTATGCGATGTGCTCAAGAGTCAGAGGGAAAAGGCCGGGGTTAAATTTGCTGAACGGATCAAGCATAAACCTCTCTTGGAAAATGACATCCGCAGGGTCCTGGAAGACAAGGATCTTGATGCAGTGTTTATGGCAACTCCTGACCATTGGCATACCCCGGGCGCCATCATGGCCATGCAAGCGGGAAAACATGTGTACCTGGAAAAACCATGTTCACATAATATGCATGAAAATGAATTGGTAGTGGCTGCTCAGGAGCAATACAACAAAGTAGTTCAAATGGGGAATCAGCAAAGATCTTCTATAGAAACCACGCAAATCGTAAAGGATATTCATAAAGGTATTATCGGCAAAACATACAAAGCGACGGCGTTTTACATCAATTCCCGAGGTGAAGTGCCTGTTCAAACAAAAGCCG
>JBFFLO010000434.1:0-2284 GCA_041554895.1 Lutimonas sp.
CTATGTTCATTGAGGTTGAAAGGTATCTTAATACGTCCGCTCTCTAATACCAAGTCCTGAAAATCCAAATTGCTATATTCTCTTGGAAGCTCTTCTAAGAGGCAAATTCTATTATTTGGATAGTCAATTATTAATACTTTAATTTGAAACAGGTCTGGGGCAATTGTCCCTATATGTTTGGAAGTTTTGGTTTTTACTGAATCAGCAGTCATTGGAGTTCCATATCCTGTGAATAAACCTATGTCCATGTTGCTAAATTCTAAATCACCCATACTCAGTTTCATTCCTCCAAACATGATATGCTTCTCATTCTGTATCATAAAAGTCTTGGTGGAGTCAATTTTATCCATCAGTGAAGGGTATACGTCCATATAGGCCTGGAAAGAATTCCCATATAAATTGGTTTTTACAGCACCAAGATCCAATTGCATTGTAAATTCATGCTGCAAGCCATCAACAGTTACAGGAACATTCATAACCATCTTGGGAATATATCTACCTGAAACTGTAGCTCCCTCCCATGTAAAATCAAAGCAGCCATATTGCTGACCGAATGTAAGGCTCGTTGTTACTAAGGTAATTATCAAATAAATCGTTATTTTTTTCATGATCTATTTTTATTGAATGACTTTACATTACTAATATATGGTTTTTCATGATATATGTTTAGTTAATAATTATGCACCCTTGGAAAATAAGGCACCTCAGGATGAACAGAAAAGCACTATTGTTACAGCAAGTTAATTTATCCTGACTTTGCCAAGCTGCCAGTTGATATCAAATCTTTCTTTTAAATAGGGAGCCAGTGGTCCCAAACCAATTTCATCCCTGCGTTGATCTACATTTTCAGGATCCTGTATGGGATGTATCACTCTTACCCCATTTTCAAACTTGATTTGAGTACCATATAACTGTTTTTTTCCTTGCTCAACCAATAATCGATCACACATCTTGGCATATCTAAGTGGCTGCGCCTCTCCTTTTTTAAAGGCCTCTTCCAGCATCGGAAAATACTTAGCTCTTGTCTCATAGTTACTGTGGTTTATGACAAGGGCAGCTCCAGCAGCAGCATATTCAGTTACTTCTGAAGCTACAGGCCAGCCATATTTGTCGAGCAATTCAAATAATCTTTTTTGATTTTCCATCATATTTTTTTCCTCCATAGCAAGAACCGGGAAGATTGCCGGTGTACCGAAATATCCTCCATTTTGAAGATACTTTCTTCTTTCAATATTTCCCGCATACATAAAGCCCTGGTCCTTTATGATCATTCTAAACAACTCCTTTGCAAAGGGTTGATTTTTTACGGGCCCATGTTTAGATTCATATTTTCTAATCTGAGCAGCTTCTATTTCGTCCCACCGAGGGTCATTAATTAGGCTCAAAAATTGTGGATCATAGAGTGCCTTTAATGTTGAATCTTTTTTTACTGCATAGTTTAAAAAATAAAATGAGGTGTCACGCATTTTAGAAGTCCATAAAAGGGCTGAAGTAGATGCAATTTTATAAGAAACATCTGGCGAGCCGGTTTGTGCAAATTCTGCGGCGTATTTCATCAAAGCCGGCATCAAAAGCCCCTTATTCTTTAAGCTATCTGCTTCGTTCATAGTATGCTGCCCATATGCAACTTGGAAAAGAGCTAATAACAAACAAAAAGTGATTATTTTTTTCATGATTTTTGATTTAAAATTGGCCACAATGTTACAATCAATTAAGACTTCAAATATATTTTGTCGATTAATTACAGGTTTAGGATGGGGTTTAACGCTTTTTGATCAGAGTTGTAACAATTAAAAAAAATCTTCTGTGTTATTAAGAAAACTATCTTATGAATAATATATCATCGCTTTGGTATTCTTGGCTTTTCTGGCTTGTAAAGGAGACTTTTTTTCTTGGATCCCAATGGTCTGGATTGACTGTTATGCCAGTAGAGAAATCCTTTCTGTTTTTGCTGTAGGTTAGTCTGCATCTAATGGGTGCAAGATCCTGAATATTCTGCTCAAAGGTTCTAACAACAAACCTAATATATCGTTGTATTGTACTCATAATAGTTGAATTTTAAGTTAATAATAATTGCACACCTTGAGTTTTTAGCACACCTCAGTGCACACCTTTCAATGGGTAAATATGTTATATGATGGCTCACCTTCTGAAAGAAGTTAAGTGTTAAGTGTTAAGTGTTAAGTGTTAAGTGTTAAGTGAAATTCGTCTTTTCTTAGTCCTTAGTCCTTAGTCCTTAAAACTTAATACTTATTATTGCGGTCTGGACGGGACTAGAAATTTC
>JBFFLO010000435.1:0-2278 GCA_041554895.1 Lutimonas sp.
TGGGGTATGGTTTTGCCTGGGTTGGTCATTACTTTTTTGAGAAAAACAAACCGGCTACATTTACCTATCCCTTTTGGAGTTTAATTTCTGATTTTAAGATGTTTTTTGAGCTTCTTTTAGGAAGGATTTCTTTTGACGGAAAAAAGGGACACAGTGTAACTTGACGATGAAATTTTGCAGCAATGGGACCGACCTGTGCATTAGCTGACATTATGATATAAAAAAAACGCCCGTTCAATAGGAACAGGCGTTTTGATTTTAAAAGAATCTGATCTTTTGCTATATGATTACATCATGCCGGGCATTCCACCACCCATTGGAGGCATACCACCACCTGCTGGAGCATCTTCCTTGATGTCTACAAGCGCACACTCAGTAGTAAGGATCATACCGGCAACTGAAGCCGCATTTTCCAAAGCAATACGTGTCACTTTAGTAGGATCAATAATTCCTGCCTTATGCATGTTTACGAACTCTCCGGTTTTGGCATTAAAACCAAAGTCTCCTTTTCCTTCCAATACTTTAGATACAATTACTGACCCTTCACTACCCGCATTTTCAGCAATCTGGCGCAAAGGCTCCTCTATAGCTCTGGCAATGATCTTAACTCCGGTAGCTTCATCCTGATTTTCAGTTTTTAAACCTACTAGCTTTTGTTTTGCTCTTACCAAAGCAACCCCGCCTCCTGCGATAATACCTTCTTCAACAGCTGCTCTTGTAGCATGTAAGGCATCATCAACACGGTCTTTCTTCTCTTTCATTTCAACCTCACTTGCAGCACCAACATATAGTACGGCTACACCTCCGGCTAATTTTGCCAAACGCTCCTGAAGTTTTTCTTTATCGTAATCAGAGGTAGTCGTCTCGATTTGAGATTTGATCTGATTTACCCTTCCTTTAATGGTGTCAGTATCTCCAAAACCATTTACTACGGTAGTATTGTCTTTATCAATGCTCACCCTTTCTGCAGTACCAAGCATGTCAATAGTTGCATTTTCAAGCGTAAAACCTCTTTCTTCAGCTACAACGGTACCACCTGTTAAGATGGCGATGTCTTCAAGCATGGCCTTTCTTCTGTCTCCGAATCCTGGTGCTTTTACAGCTGCAATTTTAAGAGATCCCCTTAATTTGTTTACCACAAGCGTAGCAAGGGCTTCTCCATCAATATCTTCAGCAATGATCAATAATGGCTTGCCAGATTGAGCTACAGGCTCAAGTACAGGAAGCAAATCTTTCATGGTAGAGATTTTTTTGTCGTATAATAAGATGTAAGGAGATTCAAGATCAGCGATCATTTTTTCAGAATCAGTCACAAAATAAGGCGATAAATAACCTCTGTCAAATTGCATACCTTCAACGATATCAACATGAGTTTCAGTTCCTTTGGCCTCTTCAACAGTGATAACGCCTTCCTTACCCACCTTATCAAATGCTTCAGCGATCAAATTCCCAATAGATTCATCATTATTTGCAGAAATAGAGGCCACTTGTTTGATCTTGTCAAGTTTATCACCTACAAGTTGAGATTGTTTGTGAAGATCCTCAATAATCACTGTAACAGCTTTGTCTATACCGTGTTTTAAATCCAATGGATTCGCTCCGGCCGCAACGTTTTTTAAACCTTCTTTTACAATAGCTTGGGCTAAAACTGTTGCAGTTGTAGTTCCATCACCTGCAAGGTCATTGGTCTTAGAAGCTACCTCCTTAACCATTTGAGCGCCCATGTTTTCATGCGGATCTTCTAATTCGATTTCTTTAGCTACAGTAACACCATCTTTGGTGATCTGTGGTCCGCCAAAAGCTTTTCCAATTACTACATTTCTTCCTTTTGGTCCTAATGTTACTTTGACCGCATTAGCTAAAGCATCAACACCACGTTTAAGTCCGTCGCGAGATTCTATATCAAAAATTATATTTTTTGCCATTTTATTGTTTTTTTTAAGTTTTTAATATGGATTAAAGAATTGCGAAGATGTCACTCTCCCTCATGATCAAATAATCATTACCATCCAATTTTAATTCAGTACCGGCAAATTTGCCATACAACACTGTGTCACCAATTTTCACAGTCATTGGCTCATCTTTGGTTCCGTTACCAACCGCAACAACTTTTCCTTGTTGTGGCTTTTCTTTGGCTGAATCTGGGATGTAAATTCCGGATGCTGTTTTGGTTTCTGCCGCTAATGGCTCAACAAGAACTCTATCTGCTAGAGGCTTAATTGTTAATTTACTCATTATATATAATTTTAGGTTATTAATGTTTTCTTCAAGTATGCAA
>JBFFLO010000436.1:0-2265 GCA_041554895.1 Lutimonas sp.
AAAATTGAACCTCATTTTCTGTGTTGCTGACCGGGTCAAAGGTTCTGAATTTTTTACTTCCTGCTGCGCTTCTTTGAGTTCCGATGTAATTTTTTCCTGTAATCATATAATGTTATACTTTTTATCAATTTCTTCCAGTTTCCGACGCTGATATCGCCATCTTTCGGGAATGATTCGTATTCACAACAAGGGCCTTTATCCGATGGGTCATTTGGCCATATCGAATATGATCAGGGCTCACTCCTGTACCTTATAGATTTTTATAATCCGGCAATAAGGGCCTGTTCTTTATAGCCTCATCAATAATGGCCAATACTTTCTTTCTTTCGGCTCCGGCTAAGGGTAACCTTGGCTCTCTAACATACTCTGTCCCGATTCTCGTAGCTACCTCAGCCAATTTGATATTCTGTACTAATTTAGTGTTTATATCCAACTCCAACAACGGTAAAAACCATCGGTAAATTTCGATCGCTTCCTGAATCCTTCCGGCTTTTGACAACTCATAAATAGCAACCGTTTCAGCTGGAAAGGCGCATACCAAACCTGCAACCCAGCCATCCGCTCCGATCAGCAAACTTTCAAGGGCAAGCGTATCTACCCCGCATAAAATGGCAAGACGATCACCAAAACGGTTTCTGATACGATTGATATTCGAAATATCCCTTGTCGACTCCTTCACCGCCTGAATATTCGGGCAATCATTCAACAAGTCTTCGAACATATCCATGGTCACTTCTATGCCGTAATCAACCGGATTGTTGTAAATCATGATCGGTAATGAAGTGCTTTGGGCCACTTTTTTAAAATAGGTTACCGTTTCCCTGTCATCCGCTTTATAGCGCATCGGGGGCAACATCATTAAACCGCTTGCACCATCTGCCTGTGCCATATGTGCCAGTTCAATGGCGGCTTTGGTAGATTGTTCGGCAATATTGATGATTACAGGAACTGCTCCTTTTACAAAGGAAACCGTTTCCCTGACCAAGGTTCTTTTTTCCAATTCTGTTAATGTACTGGCTTCACCCAGGGTGCCTCCCAAAATTATTCCATGTACACCGGCATCGAGCTGGGCTTGAATATTTACTTTAAAATTCTCAAGATCCAATTCATCCCTGTCATTAAATTTGGTAGTTACGGCTGGCATAACCCCTTTCCATTGTATTGTCATGATGCTAACTGTTTTTATGCAAAATTAACAGAAGATGAGATGTCTGGATTCATATAAATTAGCATATTATAGTACTATATTAACTCAATTTATAAATAATTGCATATTTTTGATTAATATTTGCCTAAAATAAAAAATGAAAGTACTCCCTTTTAAAATTCCAAAACCTGAAAATGACACGCTGGTTGTACAGGAAGATCGGGTTCCGATGCTTTATGACAAATTACATCAGCACCAGGAAATTCAGATCAGCCTGATCAAAAAAGGGGAAGGCAGCTTTATTATTGGTGATTATGTCGGAGAATTCAGCGAAGGAGATATTTTTATCATTGGCGAAAATTTACCCCATGTATTCCATAACGATCCTTCTGATGGTGGGGTTCATATGATTTCCTTATTCTTTATGAAATCGGGTTTTGGTGATCACTTTTTCAAACTCCCGGAATTCAAAAGTCTGGAACCTGTTTTTAAGGCATCGGCTTTGGGTATTCAGCTTGAAGGCCCATCTGAAACCTTGCTGCATTTGCTGGAAAGTGTCAGGCTTACTTCAAAACTTCATCGATTTATTGCTTTTCTGGAGATTTTACAGGCCATTTCCAAGGAAAGGGTGGTTACCTTATCATCGGCTGTTCACAACAAATCCTATGGAGAAGAGGAGGGGAAAAGAATGCGGGATATATTTGAGTTTTCACTCAGCAACTATGATCAAAGCATTAGTTTAGATCAGGTGGCGGGTATTGCAAATATGACCCCTAACGCCTTTTGCCGTTATTTTAAACAACGTACGAATAAAACCTATATTAATTTCCTGCTTGACATCAGGATCGGAAACGCCTGCAAACTGCTCACAAAAAAAACAGACCTCAGTATCGCAGAGATCTCTTATAAATCAGGATTTAACAACCTGACGAATTTTAACAGGAAATTCAAATCGATTAAGGGTATTACCCCTTCCGAATTTAGAAAAAAACATAAATAAGATTCGCCGAACAGCAGCGCCATTCGGCGAATACTTACTTAACAAAAACAAATTACTTAGATAATCCGGCTACGTAGGTATAGATATAATCGCTATGAATTCCGGTATAGTATTTACT
>JBFFLO010000437.1:0-2261 GCA_041554895.1 Lutimonas sp.
CAATGTTGATGGGTATTACATGGATGGTATTATGGGAAGCATGGGCGTTTACACTAACATTACTGACTTTTTAACATATGACAATGCACTGCAAAATCAAACGATTGTATCAAAAGAGATGCATGAATTAATATTCAAGTCAACTACTGAGCCTTTGCCTGAAAAAGAATCTTATCATTTTGACTTTTTAAACGGAGAGGAGCAGGGATATGGAATGGGGTGGTTCGTAACAAATAAACTGGCGCTTCATGGGGGGAGTTGGAAAGGGGCAAGGGCCATGGCAGTTAAAGAGTTAAAAAGACCGCTAACCATTGTTATTTTTATAAATAATAATTCAAGTGAATTAAGGAACCGGCTTATTGAATCGACTCATTTATTAGCAGATGAATATATAAGGATTGCAGATCACAAAGAGGATGATGAATTGCCCAGGAATTAAATTGGCGGAAATTCAATGGAATTAATTATGTTAGTGGCAGGGAAGAAAATCATGCTAGATCTCCCGCAACTAATCATACTCAGGAACCTTAGCGATCATTCTAACCAACCACTAAGCCATGATAAAATTCTTTAGACGTATAAGACAACGACTTTTATCCGAAAACAAGTTCAGCAAATATTTGATCTATGCTCTGGGAGAAATTGTGCTTGTGGTCATTGGGATCTTGATTGCCTTGCAGCTTAATAACCTTAACGCTTCGATCAAAATAAGCAAAGAGGAAAAAATATCATTGTATAAACTTCATAACGAGTCAGAGGCCATTGTTGAAAATTTAAAATATGCTTTGCGTTTTAAGGATTCTATTATCTTGAGCATGGATAAAGTGGCAGCGGCATTTCAAATGAATAATTTTGAGACCATCGATGCCAGATATTTGGAATATGGTTTAGAAGGCCTGGGCTATTATCCGGCTTTTAATTTACCCAACAGTGTTTATAATGAACTCTACAATTCAGGAAAACTTCAAAATATAAAATCAGAGGAGGTACAAAAATCCATAAGTAGTTTTTATTCTAATCTTGAATTTACCAAAAGCCAACTGGATTATTTTAGAAGTAGTGCGGCGAATATAGAAATTGATATTCATACCGATCCATTTCTCTATGTTTATGATGCTTCATTGGCCACAAGGAACAGGTTAAAAGTTGATCTTGATGCATTAATGTCTGATCAAAAATTTAAAAGCAGGCAACTTCATGGCCTGCGCAATCAAATTGTTTTTAGAACCTATATATCGGATTTGATGAATTATGCCGAAATCATGTGCAGGTCCATTGCTGCTGAATTAAAAACAGCGTGTACCTCTAATGCGGGATCAGAAGGGTAAACCAATAGATGCTGCTACTGCCTCACTATAACATTTATTGCTCAGATAAGCCTACTGGCGAAAATTGCTGACAACAGCTTGCTCCCCAGGTATTCGGGTTTTCTTCCCGGCTAGGGGCAGACAAGTTCGATTTCCAACAAAATGCTGAGCAAAATTGATTAACTTTATATTGTTCCGGCCCAATCGTCAACCATCACTTTATGCATCAAGCTAAAAGGAAAGATCGAAGCAGAGTAGTTCAAATTATTACCAAAACATTTGAACAGAATCCGGCTGTCAACTGGATGTTTTCAGCAAAAGGCGATCGGGCAAGAAAAATCGAACGACTCGCTGATTATGCATTTATTAAGTGCTACAACAGAGGTGGTGTATTGATTTCTTCCAATGGTAAAGGTGTTGCACTGTTTTACAGAAGTGACAAGAAAAAATTTTCATTACGGGAAATCTATTACGAAATCAAGTTTGGGCTATTGTCGATTAATCTTATCCAACTCAAGAAAGTCCTCAGGAGGGAGTCTTATAGAAAAAGCAAACGCCCAAAAAATGAACCTTATTATTATTTCTGGTTTTTAGGCGTATTACAGGCAGGCGCAAATGCAGGGTTCGAATTGAATAAAGGATTGATAGCTATCGCGAACAAAGAAGGCATGCCCATTTATTTGGAAACTTCCGTCGAACGGAATAAAATAATTTATGAAAGAATAGGTTACGAAACCTATGATTATTGGAAAGATGATCCAAAGGGCATTGAATTTTGGTTTATGAAAAGACAAAGTGAATGATTAATTGGTCGTATGATGACAAAAGATTTGTTAGAATCCTTACAGGTTAAAAATGGTGCATTTGGTAATGTGGCTATTGAAGGTCATGGTTACATTACATTTCCAAAACTCAAAGGGCCATTGGGCCCGCGAATGCAATTTAACGGATCGG
>JBFFLO010000438.1:0-2260 GCA_041554895.1 Lutimonas sp.
CGATTAACGCAAAACCGAACATACGATCATAGCCCAACTCTTTTGTCAGCAACAGAAAAACAGGGATCAAGGGGATGAGCTCAGAGGCAACACCCAGAAAAGAACTTGCCAAAGAAACAGCCAGATAAACCAAAAACAAAAGCATGGTTGGCGTATCTCGAAATTTATGAATCAAGAAAAACAGAACCGCATTGATGGTTCCGGTATAGATGATAATATTAAAAATAGCACCCACTATAAAAACAAAAAATATCAAAGCGGCTGATTGAAGCATCCCTTTTGGAATAGCCGTTAATAGTCCCAGCAGTGAAATTGGTGAGGCCTTTCCTTCGACCTTTTCATTCAGAAAAATACCCTTTACAGAAAAGTGCTTGGGTAGTTCCTTATAGCTGCCTGGCACTACGACACTTTGTTCTATTTCACCAAACTTCCGGGTAGTGCGTTCAAAGGCTCCTGAAGGAACGACGTAAGTAAGAAGAGCACAAAAAAGAATGATGATAGAGAGAAATATAAAAACATGCGGAATCTTAAATGTCATGGTGTTTCAATGTTTATTTAATCAACTTATTTTACTCAATTATTCTTTGAACCATGCCGTGCAAATTTTTTCCATGTGCGTATGGTCAGTGCCGCAGCATCCTCCAATCACAGTAAGATTGGGAAGAAGCGTTTTTAATTTTTGGTATTTTTTTGCAAGCTGGTCTTTATCTCCCGCATCAATAGATTCGGACTCATCTAACTCCGCATGGCTCTTAGCAGATGCATTTGCTCTTAGCCCCTTTATTCTTTTTACCCAAGGGCTATCCGGATTCAATATATCGGTGAAATGATCTGGGTGGGCACAATTGATCATATAATATGAAACATAATTATCAGTCATTTTATCCAGGGACGTAATCGCTTCCTTTAATGATTGGCCACTTGGAAGCTTTCCATCTGTTTCAACTGTATAAGAAATTACCACGGGGATATTATTGTTTTTTGCTGCATTTACAATACCAATAGCTTCTTCGTTGTAATTCATGGTTAATGCTGAAACAAGATCAGCATTGGTATCCGCAACCAATTTAATTTGATAAGAATGGTATGCTTCAGCCTTTTCAATACTCATCAGGTTATTCGGGGCATAACCATCGCCCCGGGGGCCAATACAAACACTTATGGCAATCTTGAAATCGTCATTCTCATAGTCATTTCTTAACTTCTCAAGTTCTCGAACAGCTGTTTCATTGATGTCTTTGAGCGACGCAAGAGAGTATCCGATTTTCAGTGCCCAGTCAGGATTAGCCCGATAAGTTGGTGCTTCTAAAATAAACCCGCTACATTTTTCCTTTGCAACATTAAGATAATCCCTGTAATACTTATTTAGCACATCTTTTCCTTCTTCGTTTTTAAGAAGATCAAATGCTGCAAACTCTGGCAGATCAATGCCTTTATTAAAAATAAGGTCTGTTTCTAAACCACCATCGGTCATAAAGGTCGACATCGCTAATTGTGGTAAATCTGCTCTGTATTTTGTCATAATAGTTCATTTAATTATTGTGCGAGAATGATCGCCAGTTTTAACGGCCATAAAAAAACAAACTACAAACATCTCCTTAAATGAACAACCAGAATAGGACCAATAGAGGCAATCCTTATCCGAAATGAGCTGAATAATTATCAAAGCCCCTTATTCAAGCTCTTCAATTCCTTGCCTACCCTTCTTTTTACTGTATTTAAGCCACAATAACCAACCTGATGATCCCCTTTTTTAGAAAAATCTGTAAAAAAATGGCAGAGATAAATTAACAAGTACAATCTTAAAACTGCCATAAAGGGCCCCTTTGGTGCCGGTAACCAATTCCTATCTTAGCAAACCTGTCCATCAATCCTTTTTCGCTTGGAACAGTTGGGCAAAACTGAAGAAGAAAATTTAAAACATTAAAAGGTCAGGCTCAGCTATATCTTTATAACTGGACTTTAATTGTCAACCCTGCCATGTTATCCCTATTTTTAGTTAACCTTGTTTTTTCCCAAAGGAAGCGGAAATAATTTTGGGACTTCTTTTCTGTATTTTGCAAAGGCTTCAGGTCTGTTTTTTTTCATCTGCCTGTCTTTCATAGGGATTGAAGCAAAAAGAAACATCAAGAGCATTCCTATTGAACCAATTGCAGTATATCCTGGCGCTCCAAAAGCCAGTCCCATGCCTAGCAGTCCGAACCAAAACAAGATCTCTCCCAAATAATTTGGATTTCTGGAATAGGCCCAGATACCGTTC
>JBFFLO010000439.1:0-2253 GCA_041554895.1 Lutimonas sp.
GAAATAGATCGAAGGTTTTAAAAATGAGGCATCATATTCCTTATCGGGATTGAAATCTCCTGAAAAGCTCGTGATCATTCGACCTGTATGATCAAAGACCTCAACCTTTTGCACATTCTTATTGATTCTGAAGCTGTTGGTTGCCGGGTTAGGATAAATATTTAATTCACCAAGTGGGTCATATTCCTGAACAGGAAGGGCCACCTGACTGCTGCCATAGACCCTGAATTCGCCTGGTTGCAAAGAGATCAACTGATTCACATTCGAGACATTAAGTTCATTGTTATCCTCCAGTAAATCATACCAGATGCCTGTTTCCTGGAACTCCGGGTCAATGCTTTGGGTTGAAACACCAAAATTTCCAATAATATTTACATATGTTAAGCTCGAACCGGCACCGTCATCACTCAGTTGGATCTTTTTCAGACCAGTTGTACTAGCTACGTCTAAAGTAAAGTTCCCTGTTTTAAATATATCCTCCTGAAGTCTCAGCTTAATTAACTTGGCCCATACATCATATATGGCCTTTCTTTCAGGATCGTCATAATAATCCCAGCGAATGGGCTTATTACTAACACGGCAGTCATTACTAATACTTCCATTTGGGCACCTGTTGATGCTAAAATCATAACCCAGTTCTCCAAATTGCCAGATCATTCTGGGCCCAGGAACAGTAAAGAAAAATGCCCCGGCGATCTGCTCTCTTTCCAAAGCTGTGGAAAGGTCTTTGATATTATACGGTCCATTTGAATTTCCAAATTGAACATTCTTATACATGAGCCTCTCCTCATCATGGCTTTCCATATAGGAAACATTGGCCGGTACCGTCCAGTTTCTTTTCTTGTAGTCTATCCATGAAAAATCGGATTTCCCGCCATCATGATAACCCATGGTACTCTCATTATAGGGCCCTACAAGATTGCTCCAAAGCATAATTCCTTTTCCTTCATCAAGCCGGTAATTTACCCATTCTGTCTCTTCCGGATTTGTTCCCAGGTGCTCAAAAATCACATAGAAATCAGGGTTTTTCGCCCATTGATAGTCAGCATACTGTTTCAGTACGGCCACACGGTCAACTTGATACGAACCCGTACATCCTTCATCTGAAGAAGTGCAGTTTTGAGTAAAGCCTTTTGTCAGATCCCATCTGAATCCATCAATTCGATATTCATCTATCCAGTATTGAGCCGTCCGTTTTACATAATCCTTGGTCGCTTGTTTGCTGTGGTTAAAATCATTGAACACACTGTAAGAATGTGTAGCTACTTGATTAAAGAAAGGGCTGTCTGCACTGGCCTGGCCCCCATATCCGCCATTGCTGTCATTCCACATCCTGTAATAAGGATTCTGACCGGTAGCGTGGTTATATACCACATCTAAAATTACGGCCATATTTCTTTTATGACACTCATCTATGAGTTCCTTAAAGGCCTTTGGCGTACCATAATACTTGTCTAGGGCCATATGAAATGATGGGTTGTAACCCCAGGATTCATTTCCGTCAAATTCACTCACCGGCATCAGTTCGATCGCATTTACACCCAAGGTTTCCAAATAATCAAGCCTTGCTTTCAAGGCGTCAAAACTGTGTAGTTCATCGAAGTCCCTTATTAAAAGCTCATAAATGATCAGGTCGGTCTTTTCAGGTAACTGATAGCTATTTGTCTGCCAGTTAAAATCCTCTTCCCCGGTTCTTAGCAAAGTCACCGCATGGCTTGTGCTGCCTGTTGGGTAATCAGGAAGGTTGGGATAGGTAATCTCATCGATGAACTGGTCATTAAAATCGTCAAGAATAGTTGTTGAATATGGATCTGCGATCCTTATGGTTCCATCAACCAAATATTGAAACATATGGTCAAATTTAGGTGTCAAACCAGTCAGTTCGATCCAAAATCTGTTCTTGGCACTATCCTTTTTCAATAAATAATTGGCATCCTTTTGCCAATTGTTAAAATCTCCAAGGAGATAAACGAAACTCTTTAAAGGAGCATATAAAACAAGTGTGGCTTTTGTATTGTCATTAGCATTCAAATTGATCCCATCAAGCATTCCGTTGGGAACAGGGGCTTCCGTTACAGGGGGTACTTCAACAGTTCCAATTGCTACCACCTTGTCTTGAGATTTTTTATCTCCAGTTCCATTTTTGGCCTTTACCAAAAAACCGATACTTTCAAGACCGGTTCTGTTATAAAAGTCTTTGGGAACAAAGGAAATGGCATAGGTACCATCACCATTATTGGTCAGTTTTTGTGC
>JBFFLO010000440.1:0-2209 GCA_041554895.1 Lutimonas sp.
CTTCAGGCCCCCTACCACATCAATATCAAAAATAGCGTGTTTCCCTTCTGACCATATCCGTTCTACCTCCGACTTTAAGGTACCATAAAAATTATCCCGGTAAACCTCTTCCCATTCTATAAAATCATCCTCATCAATATGTTTCTTAAACGCTTCAGGGCTTATAAAATAATAATCCCTTCCATCGACTTCCTGCCCTCTTTTTCCTCTTGATGTCGCAGATATTGAAAAATCGAGATTGAGTTTTTCCTGTTTAAGCAAATGACGTACAATAGTTGTTTTACCAGAACCAGACGGAGCTGAAAATACGATCAGCTTTCCATTTTCTTTATTCATCTCTATAAAACGTTTAGTAATTGCTCTTTGATTTTTTCCAATTCATCCTTCATCTCGACAACCATCTTTTGCATTGGGGCAAAATTTGCCTTAGAGCCTATGGTATTAATTTCTCTTCCTATTTCCTGAGAGATAAAACCTAGTTTTTTACCATTAGATACTTTTACGTCCAGCTCTTGCAAAAAGTAGTTCAAATGATTGGTGAGCCTTACTTTTTCCTCAGTAATATCGAGTTTTTCCAAATAGTAGATTAATTCTTGTTCAAAACGGTTCTCGTCCACATTCTGCTCCAATTCCTTGATTGATTTCTTCAATCTTATCCTTACCTGCTCAAGCCTTTCACTGTCAAGGTCAATTACTTCTTTCAACTTCTTTTGCAATGTCTTTATACGATCTTCAAAATCATTACGCAACTCTTTTCCTTCAGACAACCTGTATTCTTGTAAGTTCTCAATAGCTTCCCAGATTCCTGCTTCTATCTGACCCCATTCTTCCGGATCCAATTCTTCTCTTTCAGTTTTCAACACATCGGGTAATCTCATGGCAATAGCCAGAACATCAGTTTCCTTATGTATTTCTTCCAATTGTTTCATATAATTGGCCACAATTTCCTTGTTGATTTTGGTGGATGTTTCTTCTGTGGTTGATTCAATATAGAACGACATATCTACCTTGCCTCTGACTAAATTATTCGCGATCAGTTTTCTTACATCAATTTCCTTTTCTTTATAAACTCCGGGGAACCTTGTATTTATATCCAGGTTTTTGCTGTTCAGTGATTTTATCTCTAGACTGATTTTTTTTGTTTCCAGCTGAATGATTGATTTACCGTATCCGGTCATGGATTGTATCATGGGATTGCTTTAAATTTCAGCAAAGTTAGCAATAAAAATATCTTTCCCTTATGTCGGGAAACATTATAATCATCTTAATTCAAAGATTCCTTCGGCTTGCGGGTAACCAGGTAAACCCCTATGAAAATAAGGACCGTAGCTGCCACTTTGATCACATTTAATGAATCACTCCCTACAAAAAGCGCATAACTGGTTGCGATTACCGGTTGTAAATAAATAAAGATACTCAAAGTGGTAGGCTTCAACTCTTTGATGGCAAAAAGATTGAACATATAAGTCATAAAAGACGTAAATAAGATGATAAAGCCTACTCTGTAAAGGATGGGTAATGGCATTGAATTCCAATCTACCATACTAAATTCAGAAATCCCGAAAGGAATGACCATGATCAAACCAAAAAGATACAGCCATTTGGCAAGCGTAATAGGATGGTATTTTTTGGTGAGGTTTTTAATTAATATCAGGTATAGACCGTAGGAAGAGGCGTTGACAAAGACCAACAGGTTTCCTAAAGTCGCATTGCTTGCTATACCGGTATCCTTACCAAAAATGATGAGCATAACGGCTCCGAACAAACCAATAAAAATTCCAAGTATCTTTTTCTTAGTCGCCTTTTCCTTCAGTAAAAAGGATGAAAATATCAATACTAAAATAGGCGAGGTGACCATGATCACGGAGGCATTGATTGGGGTGGTCATGCTTAGCCCCTTAAAGAATGAAAGTTGATTGAGCGCTATACCAAACAGTGCCCCCAGCAACAACCTGGGGTAATCCTGTGTTTCGATCTTTTCTTTCCTCAAGAAAATCCCAACGGTCCAAAATAACAAAGCGGCTCCAAGTACTCGAATTAAAATAAAACCGAAAGGACGAATATACAATGGCATTACTTCTTTGGCCACAGTAAAACTTACCCCGTAGATCAAGGCTGCCAGAAAGGCAAGTAAAAAAGCTATGTTCCTTGATCTCATTTAATTCAATTCAATTTTGACCTGCTCCAATTCAAATTAAAGGACTTCCTA
>JBFFLO010000441.1:0-2169 GCA_041554895.1 Lutimonas sp.
AAGAATTTTTGAAGCCTTGGAAAAAATTTAGCGCTTTTTAAACGGTTTTTATGCGTTCAATAGAAAAGCTTAAAAAACACCTCGTAAAAGAAACCTCCTTTTTTTGGTTCTTTTTTTGGAGGAGCAACTGCGAAGCACATCACGAATACTTAAACCAATAGTATGGGGATGAGTAAAAAAATGAACAGAATGATGCACAGAAAAATAAAATGAGCCTTGAAATCGAAGATTCACGAATCCTTTGAAAAGAAATAAAAAACTTGAGTAATTTTTGGCTCTTTTACTCATCCATTTTCTATTTGTATTATGGAATTCGTGAAATCGCAGATTCAGCGGAGCTAATTCGCTATCGCTTCATTTGTCTTGAAACACGATTCTTTATTGAAATAAAGAATATTCTTATTTTGTTCATTTTTTTGCTGCTCCAAAAAAAGAACCAAAAAAAGGAGCTTTCTTTTACGAGGTGTTTTTTATGCTTTTCTGCCGAACGCATAAAAACCGTTTAAAAATCGCTAAATTTTTTCCAAGGTTTCAAAAATTATTAACGCGCTTTTTGCACTACACTTCCGTAAAAGATCCGATCTAATCAATAATTTCGTTGGAAAGTTCAATCTTAGATATTCCTTATTTAATTTTAAAAATGCTACAACACTTTGATCCGCTTTGATACACTCTTGATTGATCAAAATCAATATATATCAGGTATCATATCATTGTGTTTTTATAAAAAAACATGCAAATTATCGGCTGGATTATAAATCTGAGGAAGATGGCTGGTTCTTGTCGTGAATGTGATCGGTTGCTAAAGGTCAAACATGTATTAATAATGCTTTTGCTCTTATGGCCCTTTTTGCTGACAGGCCAGGATGACTATGCCCAGGCAAGGAACATCATGGTCTCCCAGGATATCATATCAAGAGGCGTAAAAGACAATGCCACGCTTGATGCCATGCGGCAGGTTCCCAGGCATTTGTTTGTGGTCAACGAACTCAAAGCCAGGGCCTATGAAGACACCCCCTTGCCTATCGGTTACGGGCAAACCATTTCCCAGCCCTATATCGTGGCCGTTATGACAGAAGCCATCATGCCCAAAAGCCATTATAAAGTACTTGAGGTGGGTACCGGGTCGGGTTATCAGGCTGCCGTCCTGAGTGGCATTGTAGACAGCGTGTTCACCATAGAGATCGTTGAGCAGTTATACCTTCGGGCAAAACAACGGCTTAAAAGACTGGGCTACGACAATGTTCTGGTCAAAAAAGCCGATGGTTATTTTGGCTGGGAATCCAAGGGGCCCTTTGACGCGATCATCGTAACGGCTGCTGCCGAATTTGTGCCTCCTCCGCTTATCGCACAACTTAAGGAAGGCGGACGGATGATCATCCCTGTAGGCACTCCTTTTGCTACGCAGCAACTTTTATTGCTCACCAAAAAAGAAGGCAAAATAAAAACGAGGAACCTCATGTTTGTCCGCTTTGTTCCTTTTACCCGGGCTTCAGACGGGTCTTAAATCAACAGACCCTGTCACATGAACGATCCGCGCACATACCCGCTATCTGATACTGTAAAGCTTGTACTTTCAATCGCCATCCTGTCGGCCTCCATCGTGGCCTATGAGATCCAGCTGATGCATTTTTTTACCATTGTACAGTGGCATCATTTCGCCTCCATGGTGATCTCCATTGCCCTGCTCGGGTTTGGCGCCAGTGGCACATTGCTTTCACTTTACAGAAAGCAGCTTTTGCAGCGAGCCGATTGGTTGCTTCCCTTGTTTATGATCAGCTGCGGGCTATTGATGAGCCTGAGTGTCAGGCTGTCAAGGACAGGTCTTTTCCTGTTCGACTCTTATTTGCTCTTTGTTGACCGCTCGCAGTTTGGCCGCTTGTTTTTGACCTATCTTTTATTCTTCCTCCCTTTTTTAATGGGTTCCCTGGCACTTGGGCTGATCTTTGTTAAAAAGGTCTCCCAAATTGGTGTGTTCTATTTTGCTGATATGCTGGGTTCGGGCCTTGGCGGAGCGCTTGCCATTTTTTTGCTCTGGCAGCTGGAGCCCAAGGACCTGCCCTGGGTGATTGCACTGATGCCGGTGTTTGCCGGATTGCTGCTGATCAAAAAAAAGAAACGCTTGCTGCTTTGGGGCTATAGCCTTTTTACCCTTGTATGCGCCGGATA
>JBFFLO010000442.1:0-2164 GCA_041554895.1 Lutimonas sp.
AATGAAAAAGATAAATTTATTTTTGCCATTTCTCCTGAAGGAACCAGGAAAAAAGTTTCTAAATGGAAGACAGGCTTTTACCATGTGGCAATAGGAGCCAAAGTCCCGGTGGTCATGGCAACACTCGACTTTGAAAACAAGAAAATACTAATAAGTGAACCTTATTATGTTACTGGAGATCAAAATGTTGATTTTGAATACTTTCATAACTACTTTAAAGATGTAAAAGGCAAAAACCCTGAACAGTTCGATCCAGACTTTCATCTCAATATCGACTAATGACTCTCATCACCTCGGAAGTGATCACCTCGGAAGTGATCGCCTCACCTCCGAGGTGATCACTTTAACTACCTTCAGCCCACTTTCTTCTGCATGAATTTAGCGATGTTGATGGCTATGATGATGCTTAAAAACAATTGGCCCGAAATGACCAGCATCAATGCAAGAGCCTGAGATTTTTCGCTAATGGGAATAATATCTCCATAGCCTAAGGTGGTCATGGTCACAAAACTATAATAGATAAAGTTGTAGAGTTCCAACGCCATGCCTGTGCTATGGTAATACGACTCCGGGAACATATATTCCAGCCCGGCGGCTAAAAATCCGCCGATAAGCCCTATGATCAAATAGCCGGTTATAGAGACCATGATCAGGTTTTTGGTATCCCCTTTTAAGGAGATTGCTCGCCTTAAAACGAGTATAAAGGCATGGATGATCAAATATGACAAACCTATTTGCGCCAAATAGTTTAGGATATCGCTTTCCAGGAATGTATCAGCTGCAAAAAGCAGGAAAGTTAGATATCCTGTATACCTTGAAGTTTTAATTTTTCGAATAATCAGGTAACAGGCTAATACGATAATTAAAAAATCAAGTTTTATAAAATGATCAACAAATAAAGGAACCTCGCTTAGGAATGGAGGGATAAAAACCAACATCAGAATGGAAAGCAGTAATACATGAATACGATGCTCATCCAAAAACATCAATAGTTTATATTTGGAACTCTCAATCATAAATTAGCAAACTGTACCTTTATCCTTTATAAAACGGCAACTTCACAATGATGGCAGGAAGGGCTTTATTTCGAACCTGTATAAAGACCTGACTCCCAAATTTGGTATAAGCCGTGTCTACATAACCCATGCCAATCCCCTTTTTTAAACTAGGGCTCATGGTACCCGAAGTTACAACCCCGATCTTGTTGCCAGATGCATCTACAATATCATAACCTTGCCTGGGAATTCCTTTTGTTTGTAACTCAAAGGCTCTTAATCTTCGGCTTACTCCTTCTTCTTTTTGTTTTAACAGTGCCTTGGAATTCACAAAATCTTTAGTGAATTTGGTGATCCAGCCCAAACCGGCTTCAATGGGAGAGGTATGGTCATCGATGTCGTTTCCGTACAGGCAATAACCCATTTCGAGTCTTAAAGTATCCCTGGCAGCCAGTCCTATAGGCTTGATGCCGTATGAAGCTCCTGCTTCAAACACCTTGTTCCAAACTTGCTCTACTTCACTGTTTTTACAATAGATCTCGAAACCGCCACTACCCGTATAACCGGTGGCCGAAATGATCACATGGTCTATCCCGGCAAAATCTGCTACCTTGAACTTGTAAAAAGGAATTGCGCTTAAGTCAACAGAGGTCAAAGGCTGCATGGCATCAACGGCTTTCGGGCCCTGGATGGCCAGCAATGAATAGTTGTCTGAGATATTTTTCATTTCAGCATTGTTGCCGTTATGCTTACTGATCCATGCCCAGTCTTTATCAATATTGGATGCATTGACGACCAATAAATAGGTTTGTTCTTTCACTCTGTAGATGATCAGGTCGTCAACAATACCCCCTGTATCATTGGGCATACAACTGTACTGAGCATCTTCGACCTCAAGTTTTGAAGCATCGTTGGAGCTTATTCTCTGAATCAACTCCAGGGCATATTCACCTTCGATCAAAAATTCTCCCATATGCGATACGTCAAATACCCCGACGCCATTCCTAACGGTTTCATGTTCGGCATTGATGCCTTCGTATTGAACCGGCATATGATAACCTGCAAAGGGAACCATTTTTGCCCCTAAGGATTCGTGGATATGTGTAAGTGCTGTGTTTTTCATGATCTATAAATTTGTGCTAATTTATAAAATATGCTTGGAAGGTGAA
>JBFFLO010000443.1:0-2142 GCA_041554895.1 Lutimonas sp.
TCAATATCCTGTAATTCCGCTTTTAATGCGGGTTCATTATCAAAAAGGTTCGATTCATAAACTCGGTTTAATCGAAGAAAAATGAATTTTTTCATTTGAATGCCATAGATGAAGAACAAGGCAAAAAAATAGATACAACCGGTCAAGATCAAGTTGACAAGGCTGATCTCCAAAAAAGAATAAAAGAACAACGTAACCACGCTAAGGGTGATCAAACTGAAGAAAGCAGTACGCAGGGCCAGCTTTTGAAGAAGCGTTAATTTCATTCCCAAATATACGAGAAGATGGGTCTAATCTACAAATTTATAGCCTACTCCTTTTATTGTTTTGATAAAGTCGTCACCTATTTTCTCTCTGAGTTTTCTAATGTGAACATCAATTGTCCTCCCACCTACAACCACATCCTGTCCCCAGACCGTTTTTAAAATGATCTCCCGGTTAAACACCTTATTAGGAACACTAGCCAGAAGGGACAACAATTCGAACTCCTTTCTGGGAAGGGTGATTTCTTTGCCGTCAATTTCTACAAAATATTCATCTTTGTTAATGGTAATACCATCAAAGCTGAGCACATTCTCTTTTTTTTCTTCCTGAGACATAAGTCTTCTTAAAAGGCCCCTTACTTTACTGACAAGTACTTTTGGTTTTACTGGCTTGGTAATATAGTCGTCGGCACCAGCTTCAAATCCTGCCACTTGAGAATAATCTTCTCCTCTTGCCGTAAAAAACGCAATAATTACGTTTTCAAGACCGTCTATGTTTCTTATTTTCTCACAAGCTTCTATCCCGTCCATTTCAGGCATCATGATATCTAAAAGGATCAAATGCGGTTTAATAACTTTCGCATTGACCACGGCCTCCGTTCCTTTTGACGCTTTGAACACTTGATAGCCTTCTTTCTTCAAATGATACCCAACGATTTCAAGTATGTCTGGCTCATCATCAACCAAGAGAATCTTTATCGATCCATTATCCATAGGATTGTCTTTTAAGATTTTATGATACAAAAGTAGGCAATTTTCAATGCCTATGCCGGTCTTAACAATAACTTAATATAGTAATACGGCTGATACTTTTTTTTGATGGACTCATAAAGAGCCCTTAACATTCCTATAACATGAGAAGCGGACTTTTGCCTTGTAAAATCAAAATCAATTAAATCTAAAAAAAGCACTAATGAAAAAATTAATTTTATCCACTTTATTTTTCGCAAGCCTTGCGCTGTCGTTTACGAGCTGTGATGATGATACGGGCACGGGAGGAGTCTCATGTTTCAATGGCATTAAGGATGGAGATGAAACAGGTGTTGATTGTGGAGGCTCTTGTGTTCCATGTGCAACTTGTGATGATGGGATAAAGAATGGTCAGGAAACAGGCATAGATTGCGGTGGACCTGATTGTGAACCTTGTACCGGAATTGTTACCAAGTCTGGTCAGATCACAGCAGATGAAACCTGGATATCCAGCAATATATACATTTTGGCAGGAAAAGTTGTGGTCGATGAAGGAGTTACCTTAACTATAGAGCCCGGAACCATTATTAAGGGACAAAAAGGAACAGGATCATTAGCTTCTGCACTGATTGTTGCAAGAGGCGGAAATATCATGGCTGAAGGAACCCAGGAAAAACCAATTATTTTCACGTCAATTGACGATAATATAGAGGTAGGTCAGCAAGCAGGGACAAACCTGGATGAAAACAATAACGGTCTATGGGGTGGAGTTTTGATCCTTGGCTATGCCAAAGGTTCATTTAAAGGAGATGTTACCGAGGTACAAATCGAAGGAATTCCTGCGGGAGATACATTTGGTTTATATGGAGGAGATGATGATGATGACAATTCAGGGGTTTTTAAATATGTATCCATACGCCATGGAGGAGCCTTGATAGGAGAAGGAAATGAGATCAATGGCTTAACACTTGGTGCAGTTGGAAGAGGTACAGTAATCGATAATGTTGAAATCGTAGCCAATTTCGATGATGGTGTTGAATTTTTCGGAGGAACCGTAAACGCCTCTAACATTGTTGTTTGGGCTCAGGGAGATGACGGGCTGGACATTGACCAGGCCTATGCAGGTACCGTAACCAATTCATTGGTTGTTTTAGGAGAAACATCTGACCACGCTTTCGAAATTGATGGA
>JBFFLO010000444.1:0-2122 GCA_041554895.1 Lutimonas sp.
AATCGATAAGTCAAATCAAGTCAGAACAGACATGGTTGAATTTATTGACAGCTATTTTCTTGATCTTTTTAAAAGTGTTTCTGTTAAATCTGATGCCAAGATCAATACAGAAAGCCCTGCCTGGGCCTATGACCGTTTATCAATATTGGCCCTGAAAATTTATCATATGAAAGAAGAAGCCGAAAGAACAGATGCTTCTGATTCTCACCGAGATGCATGCGCCAAAAAATTATTGGTTTTATTAGAACAGCAAACGGACCTGTGCACCGCCATCGATGAATTATTGGAGGATTTTAATACAGGTGATAAATACATGAGGGTGTATAAGCAGATGAAAATGTACAATGATGATAATTTAAATCCTGTGCTTCGTGCTCGAAAATGAATTAAAGCATCCTAAACATTTATTGATCATGCGCTTGTCTGCCATAGGTGACGTGGCAATGACAGTTCCTGTTGTTTTGGCATTGCGTCAACAGTATCCCAAATTAAAGATCACCATAGTATCAAGACCTCTTTTTAAACCCTTTTTTTCTTTTATACCTGACATACATTTTTATGCAGCCGATGTTGAGGATTCCCAGACCGGTTTGAAAGGATTATATAAGTTGTACAAAGATCTTTCGATTTTAGGAATTGACGCCTTTGCCGACCTGCATAATGTATTGAGATCAAAAGTGATCGCTACCTTTTTTAAATGGAATAAAACTCCCGTAATTTCCTTAGATAAGGACAGAAAACAAAGAAAAAAACTAACAGCCTTAAAGCCAAAGGTTCTTTTTCCTATGAAATCAATGATCGATCGTCATGCCGAGGTCTGCAAAAAATTACAGCTCCCAATAGATCTTTCAGAAGTAAAGTTGATGGATCAACAAACTATGTCGAGAGAAATCGAAAAAATTACGGGGAAAAAAAATTCAAAATGGATAGGAATAGCTCCTTTTGCCACCTATGAGACCAAAATGTATCCCCTGGGTTTAATGAAACAGGTGATACAATTATTACTCCAAGATGAAGTGAAAATATTCTTATTTGGAGGAGGTAAAAAAGAAATCGAACAATTAGGATCCATGGCCAATGTTTCCAGGAATTGCATCAACATTGCGGGTACTTTAACTTTTCAACAGGAATTGGACCTCATCAGCAACCTCGACCTCATGCTAAGTATGGATTCCGGAAACGGTCATATGGCCGCTATGTTTGGAGTTCCGGTGGTCACGATGTGGGGGAATACCCATCCTTTTGCCGGATTCATTCCTTTTAGACAACCTATTGAAAACAGCCTACTTCCTGATATAAAGAAATATCCGTTTTTGCCAACTTCCGTTTATGGCAATAAAATTATTGAAGGCTATACAGACTGTATGAAAACCATTCAACCTGAGGAAGTTGTAAAAAAAATAAAACACCTTCTGGCGCACTCAATAACCGAAAAACAGAAGGAATGATTACTTTTGGATCAATATCTTTTTACAGTATCTTTGCCTCATTAAATACAAGTCATGATACAAATTAAATCGCGTGAGGAGATCGAATTGATGAGAGAAAGTGCTCTTATCGTTTCAAAGACTTTAGGTGAAATTGCGAAAGCGATCAAACCTGGTATTAGTACTTTGGAACTGGATAAAATCGCTGAAGAATTTATTAGGGATCATGGGGCAATACCAGGTTTTTTAGGGCTATATGATTTTCCTAACACGCTGTGTATGAGTCCTAACGAACAAGTTGTTCATGGTATTCCAAATAAGCAACCCCTAGAGGAAGGAGATATCATATCAGTTGATTGCGGTGCTTTGAAAAATGGCTTTTATGGAGATCATGCCTATACTTTTGCGGTAGGTGATATTGATAAAGAAACAAAAAAACTTCTGGATGTTACCAAGCAAAGCCTTTATATAGGAATAAGAGAATTCAAAGCTGGAAACAGAGTTGGTGACGTAGGATATGCCATTCAGCAGTTTACCGAAAGCCATGGTTATGGGGTTGTGAGAGAACTTGTTGGACATGGCCTTGGAAGAGAGATGCATGAAGATCCTGAAATGCCGAACTATGGCAGACGGGGAAAGGGCAAGAAATTTATGGAAGGAATGGTCGTTGCCATTGAGCCTATGATCAATTTGGG
>JBFFLO010000445.1:0-2122 GCA_041554895.1 Lutimonas sp.
CATTACTATCTAAAAGAAGGTCAGTTCGTACCTTTCTTTCATCAAGGATTTTGGCCTGATCAATGATCTTATCAACTAAGGTAGTCTTACCGTGGTCAACGTGGGCAATAATTGCTATATTTCTAATAGATTGCATATGTGTTTTTTTGGAAGTGCAAAAGTAATCCTTTATTTTGATTGTCAGACCATTTGCTGAAATAATAATTACATAGGAATATTGTAATTATCCTTGATAAGTTTTTTGATAAAAAAAATTTATTAAAGCTGAAAATGAATGGATAACAGTATTTTTATCCACTGATTTTGATAAGAAACTATGGATCTCTCTAAGGTAAAAATGGTGGTAACCGATATGGATGGCACCCTGCTCAATTCAAAAAGTGAAGTCAGTGAACGGTTTTTTGAATTATACCAAGCGATTAAATCCCATGAAATTCATTTCGTCGCAGCCAGCGGAAGACAGTATAGCAGCATACATGACAAACTGAGGAGCATTTCTGAAGAGATCACGATCGTAGCTGAAAACGGGAGTTATGTCAAACAAGGGGATGCCGAACTCGGGTCAATTCTCCTTTCCCCTGAACATGTCAAGTTATTGATACCGGTGGTAAGGGGCGTAAAGGGGCTTTATACGGTGCTATGTGGTAAAAAGTCGGCCTATATTGAACAGGATGATTCCAAATTCAAAAACATACTGCAAGAATACTATACCAAATTTGATGTGGTGGAGGATTTGATGCAGTTACCTGATGATGATTTTTTTAAAGTGGCCATCTATCATTTTGAAAGTTCAGAAACCTATATCTATCCTGTTGTAAAACATCTTGAAGGAATTTTACAGATCAAAGTATCCGGGAACAATTGGGTAGACATTGCCAACCCGAGTGCCAATAAGGGCCAGGCGGTTCAAATGCTTCAGCGGAAATATGGAATCACCAAAGAAGAGACCATGGTTTTTGGTGATTTTAACAATGACCTGGAAATGATCGATCAGGCATTTTTTAGTTATGCCATGGCCAATGCACATGACAATGTTAAAAAAGCTGCCAGGTTCCATACCTTAAGCAACAATGAAGCGGGGGTGGAAGTAATATTACAGGAACTGATCAAGGCGAAAAACCAGCAAAACAAATCTTAACTTTTTTGCCCGGGTTGCAGGGTGTCAAGAATATCATTCTTGATCCTTGTAGGTTTCAGTGTTTTGGCGTCTATCAGGCACCAGGTGGAAGCTGCTTTCAAAAGAAGGTTATCTCCTTTATAAATTTCAACATGTCGTACTGATTTAACGCCCTTTGATTCTCCAACCCAGGTAACCAAGGTAAGCTCATCACCCAAAACCGCCTGATTCAAATAGTCCAGTTCATGGCGCAGTACCACCCAAAAATATTTTTCTTTCAATCCTTTGGCCAATGACAACTGATTCCAATGCCTTTCAGAGATATCATTGACCCATTGCAGATACACCACATTATTCACATGGGAAAGCCCATCAATATGGGCCTCTTTGACCTTTAAGGTATAGGTATAGGGAATCGTATTTTGTGCGCTGTCCTGCATCAGATCATTTATGTCTTCCTTTTAACACTTTTTCAACATCTTTCAGGGTGTATCCTTTAGCCTGAAGCAAAATTAAATAATGGAACAATAGATCGGCAGATTCATCTAAAAATAATTTTTCATTGTCATCCTTGGCCTCTATCACTACTTCCACAGCTTCCTCTCCCACTTTCTGCGCTACTTTATTGATGCCTTTTTTAAACAAGGAGGCCACATAAGAAGCTTCGGATGGGTTGTTTTTCCTGCTTGTGATGACATCCTCAAGGGCACTTAAAAACCCGAACTGTGACTCGTTGGTTTCCGCCCAACAAGTATCGCTTCCTTTATGGCAGGTTGGTCCCTCCGGTTTTACCCTGATCAAAAGCGTATCATGATCACAGTCATTTTTAATCGTAACCAAGTTTAAAAAATTCCCGCTCTCTTCTCCTTTGGTCCAAAGTCGTTGTTTGCTTCTGCTGAAAAATGTAACTTTCTTCGTGGCCAGCGTTTGCTGATAGGCCTCTTCATTCATATAGCCCAACATCAAAACAGTCTTTGTTTGTTCATCCTGTATGATCGCCGGTAC
>JBFFLO010000446.1:0-2101 GCA_041554895.1 Lutimonas sp.
GGTTTCCTGCTGACGCTTCATCGCGTTTTCCTTTCCTTTGAATTTTTCATTGATCTCTTGCATTTCTGGCCTTAACACCTTCATCTTGGCACTTGACAAATAAGATTTGTATACCACCGGTGACATGATGATCCTAACGACAATGGTCATTAATATGATCACAATACCGAAGTTACCAATGAAAGAACTTAAAAAACTGAAGACCGGGATAAATACAAACTTGTTGATCCATCTGAAAATTCCCCAACCCAAACTAACGATCCTGTCTAATTGTTTGCCTTCGTATTTACTCAACACTTCATAGTCAACCGGCCCATAATACATATTCATATTATAAGCCAACTCCCCGTTTTTGGCTTGTAATGGAATATAGGCCTCATACTTTTTAGTGTAAATGGTATCAATATCTTCGTTCTGAACAAGGTTTTTTGAGATCAGTTTGGCTGATTCAAATTTATCTTCAGCCAACAATATTGATGTAAAGAACTGCTGCTTAAAGGCCACCCAGTTCAAATTATCAACGTCTTCTTCATCTTCATCACTCATCGCATTCATGTACTCAAATTCCCCATTCTGCAAATAGCGAAGATCGGTATATTGGTTCTCGTACTTGACGCTCTTTTCAGTTCTAAAACTTTTTAACTGCCAATCAAGGTTGATCGCCTGGCTCGTATTGATCGCGGTTTCCATGCCTTGGGTACGGATCCCAAAATCAAGCATATAATCATCGGGCTTAAGTTCGTACCTATATTCAAGGTACCTGTCTGAAGCCACTTTTAACCTCATGGATAAGACCTGGTTATCGCCATTTGTTGATACATTAGGTTCGAAATAAAGGTCCTTGGTTTGAAGGTTTCTATTGTCTTGAGTTGCAAATGATAAATTAAAAGAAGCATTTTGATCCTTTATCACGTATAAAGGCAGCATGTTATAGGTCTTGAAATTCTTGAGTAGCACCTCTGTGATCTGTCCACCTTTATTGGCAACTGTTATTTTCACCAAGTCATTTTCGATAACCGTTTCATGATCAGTTGCAGAGGATAAACCAGCGCTATAAGCAAAGGCTCCCAGTTTATTTTGCGACTGGGCATAAGCTAAGGAATCTGAAGGGTTCACGGGTGCCTGCTCAGTTTGTTGCTCAAAGACCGCGCTATCTGGTTGGGCCGCAGGATTTAATTTCTCTATAGAATCCTGGACCTGTTCGGCCTTTTTCTCAGCAATCTGTTCGGGTGTAGGTTGGTTGGTGTAAAAATAATATATCATGATTGCACCCAACAGCACAAATCCTATCAAAGAATTAAGATCGAATTTTTTTTCTTCCATTTTTGTTTTTTTGCCCTGACCAAGTATCAAACGTCACCATTATGGCAGCAAATACATTTCCGGGTACAGGATTTTAAATGTTCGGCAAATGTAGTAAAAACAAGGAAATTAAAATTTATAAACCTGTATAAATTGTCAGGTCAACTCAGGTTCTTGCAGGTAGTTTGCGATAAACCCTCTAAAATGCATTTTACAGGTTCATGTAAACAGGTTCGATTACCAGGAACCATTACATAAATCATGGGCCCTATCGAATTTAAGCTCAAAAAAACTAATCCTTTTCCAGCTTGTCTTTAAAAATGAACATAAGGATAATGGGAATGGCCAATAGTATGACAATCATTTTATTATTCATCAAAATGCTTGGGTAAAAAATAATGGAAAGCACATAACCTCCAATCGCTCCGCCAATATGGGCACTATGGCCGATATTGCCCCATTGCTTTTTCATCCCAAAAATAGAGTAGAGCAAATAACCCACGCCAAATACATAAGCCGGAATAGGAATTGGAATAAAAAACATATAAAGGTTCATTCCGGGATTTAACATGATTGCGGCATATAAAACGCCCATAACGGCCCCTGATGCCCCTACTGCACTATAATATGGTTCTTTTTTATGAATACTCAGTGCAAATATGCTTCCGGCTAAAAGGGATCCAAAATAAACAGCTAAAAATTTCGGAACACCAATAAACCTGATGACCGGGTCAGCGAAAAAATATAAGGTGAGCATGTTAAAAAATAAATGAGATTGATCAACATGTAAAAATCCGGA
>JBFFLO010000447.1:0-2098 GCA_041554895.1 Lutimonas sp.
AGACTCAAAAGTTTCTATGCCTTCTACTTCGAGTCCTAAATCAGTTAAGATCTCACTCACTTTTTCAGCTTCAAGATCGATGTTCAAAAATTCTTTTAACCAATTATATGATATCTTCATCCTTATAATTTTAATCCTCAAAATTAAGAATATTACCACATTTAAACGAGCCCGGGGCTCCTATTTCTCCTTAATTTTTTCAGCTGCAAAGATATACAATTGCAGGTCGTATAGTACATCAATTCAAGAAGAAATTTTTGCGCTTTCCAATCATTTTAAATATTAATTTAAATTCCCTATTTTGCATTATTAATAATTTTACGCCATGTCTATAGAAATAACAAGAATTTTTGATTTCGCATATTATCAACTTGACAAATATAATCTCCCAAGAGCCTTGGTCTCTAAATCGAGCGGAGAATGGGTGGCAACATCATCCAAAGAATTCATAGCAAAAGCAAACATCATCAGCAGGGGCCTGCTGGTTCTTGGCGTAAAACCCGGTGATAAAATCGCATTGATTTCCACATCGAACAGAACCGAATGGAATATTTTGGACCTTGCACTGCTTCAGATTGGTGCGGTCAATGTTCCTATTTACCCGACCATCAGTGAAGCAGACTACAAATACATATTTAACCATGCCGAAGTTAAGTATTGTTTTTTATCTGATGAGGGGCTTTTTGAAAAAGCAAACGCGGTGCAAAAAGAGGTTAAAAGTCTAAAACGTATCTATTCTTTTGAGAAAATAAAAGACTGTGACCATTGGGAAGAAGTTTTTACGCTTGGCTCAGACGAATCGCTGCAGGAAAAAGTAGAGAAGTTAAAAAGCCAGGTAAAACCAGAAGACCTGGCAACCATTATTTATACTTCCGGGACTACCGGAACACCAAAAGGAGTCATGCTATCTCATCATAATATCGTCTCTAACGTAAAAGATACGGTCAGCGGGCTGACTTTCTTAAAGGACATCAACAATGTTTTGAGTTTTTTACCGGTCTGCCATATATTCGAACGCATGCTTCTATATTTGTATATCTATTCGGGTATTAGCATACATTTTGCTGAATCGATTGAAAAAATACCAGAAAACATTAAAGAAGTGCAACCCGAGTTTATGACGGTTGTCCCAAGATTGCTCGAAAAAATTTATGACAGCATTATCGCTAAAGGCTCAGCGTTGACTGGCGTCAAAAAGTTACTGTTCTTTTGGGCTGTCAATGTCGGTTTGGCCTATGAGCCTTACGGGAGGAACGGCTGGTTATATGAGAAAAAACTTGCTTTGGCCAATAAATTGATCTTTAGCAAATGGAGAGAAGCCCTTGGCGGAAGGCTGAAAAACATGGTTTCAGGCTCAGCAGCATTACAGCCCAGGCTTACCAGAGTTTTTACTGCCGCCGGAATGCAGATCCTTGAGGGTTACGGACTAACAGAAACTTCGCCGGTGATCTCAGTTAATATCGTTGAAGGAGGAGGGTTCAAAATCGGAACAGTAGGGAAAACCATAGCCAATGTAGAGGTCAAAATTGCAGAAGACGGGGAAATCCTGGTCAAAGGCCCAAATGTGATGCTTGGCTATTACAAAGACCCTGAAAAAACGGCAGAAGTGATGACAGGTGATTATTTTCATACGGGAGATAAAGGTGAAATTGACAAGGAAGGGTTCCTTAAGATCACGGGTAGGAAAAAAGAAATCTTTAAAACCTCAGGAGGTAAATACATCTCCCCTATCCTGTTGGAAAATGAAATGAAGCAATCACGCTTTATCGAACAGATTTTGGTAATCGGCGAGGGCCAGAAAATGCCTGCTGCTATTGTTCAGCCAAATTTTGATTTTGTAAAAGAGTGGATCAGGCTTCACAACGTGAATTGCGGTCAAACACATGAGGAAATCGCAGTTAATCAAGAGGTTCATGACCGAATCAAGAAGGAGATCGAAATCGGCAATCAACATTTTGGGAAATGGGAAACTATTAAAATCTTTGAAATGACGCCAGAAATATGGTCGGTAGACAATAACCTGCTTACACCGACTTTTAAACCGAAAAGAGAAGTGATATTAAAAAAGTATAAACATTTGTACGACAAGATTTATTCC
>JBFFLO010000448.1:0-2088 GCA_041554895.1 Lutimonas sp.
CCTTTGGCGGCCGTATCAACCACTTCGATATTTTCAAATAAATGAAATTTCTTTTTTCTTGACATGCAGCAAAAGTAAGGCATTTTTATGATTTTTCAATTGAGATTTTTAGATGTTTAAAGGGCTGTTTTAACTTAACTTTGTAGTTTTACCTCTATGGATTCCCAGGCAAATAGAAAGATCATACATATTGATATGGATGCGTTTTATGCTTCAGTTGAACAAATGGATCATCCTGAATTAAAAGGAAAGCCCGTTGCAGTAGGTGGTGGTAGTGAAAGAGGGGTCGTGGCGGCTGCCAGCTATGAAGCAAGAAAGTATGGAGTAAGGTCTGCCATGAGCGGATCTCAGGCAAGGAAGAACTGCCCTGATCTAATCTTTGTAAAACCCCGTTTTGAGCGTTATAAAGAAATTTCCAAACAGATCAGAAATATTTTTTATGAGTATACAGACCTGGTAGAGCCCTTGTCTCTTGATGAAGCCTATTTAGATGTAACGCACAATAAGAAGTCCCATCCTTCAGCAACCCTTATTGCCAGTGAGATTCGAGAAAGGATTTTTCAAGAGGTTGGATTGCCGGCATCTGCAGGAATTTCAAACAGCAAGTTTGTTGCCAAGATCGCTTCGGATATCAATAAACCCAATGGTCAAAAAACGATTCCACCTGAAGAAGTAGCGCATTTTTTGGAAGAACTTCCCATAGAGAAGTTCTTTGGGATTGGTAAGGTAACAGCCTCAAAAATGTTTCAATTGGGGATTTTTACGGGACGTGACCTCAAAAGTAAGCCCTTGGATTTTCTTACCACTCATTTTAAGAATTCAGGTGATCATTATTATAAGGTTGTCAGGGGTGAGCATTTCAGTGAGGTAAAGCCAAACAGAATCCAGAAATCAGTAGCTGCAGAGCATACGTTTAGCAAGAACCTGACTTCCGAAATATTTATGATGGAGCGGCTGGAATCAATAGCAGAAGAGTTGCAAAACAGGCTGATTCGCTCAAAGGTGGCAGGAAAGACCATTACCCTGAAGATTAAATACAGCGATTTTTCATTACAAACCAGGAGCAAGACACTTCCTTTTTTTGTAAAAGATAAAAACATTTTATGCTCCACGGTAAAAGAACTGCTCTTTCAGGAAAAAGTAAAAGAATCTGTCAGGCTTTTGGGAATATCAGTGTCAAATTTGAACAATGCCTCAAAAGGAAATGAAAAGGTCATGGACGTTCAGTTAAAATTTGAATTTTAGCCAAAAAAAAAGTGTGTAGCAAGACATCTTACTACACACTTTTATTGAAAAACAATTGTTTAGTCTAACTGCGGTCCGGCAGCAACTAATGATTTTCCTTCTTCATTATCTGTATACTTCTCGAAGTTTTTAACAAACAATCTGGCTAATTTTTGAGCCTTCCTGTTCCATTCCGCAACATCTTCGTACGTGTCTCTTGGGTCCAGGATATCGTCATGAACTTCTTTTAAAGAAGTAGGGACTTCAAGATTAAATACCGGGATCACTTTAGTTTCGGCCTTGTCAATAGATCCATCTAAAATTCTGTCAATGATTCCCCTTGTATCCTGTATAGAGATTCTTTTTCCGGTTCCGTTCCAACCTGTGTTCACAAGATAAGCCTGAGCACCATGCTCTTCCATCTTTTTAACCAGTTCTTCACCGTATTTAGTTGGGTGAAGGGTCAGGAAAGCTGCACCATAACAAGCTGAGAAGGTTGGAGTGGGTTCGGTAACACCTCTTTCGGTACCTGCTAATTTTGCCGTAAAACCTGAAAGGAAGTGATATTTGGTTTGCTCCGGAGTCAGTTTAGATACAGGAGGCATAACGCCATAGGCATCAGCCGTTAAGAAGATCACTTTGTTCGCATGACCCGCTTTAGAAACTGGCTTCACAATATTCTCAATATGGTAGATGGGATAAGAAACCCTGGTGTTTTGAGTTACAGAACCATCTGTAAAATCGATCTTGCCGTTTTCGTCAACAGTTACGTTTTCCAGCAAGGCATCTCTTCTGATCGCCTCATAAATATCTGGTTCAGCCTCATGGTCAAGATCAATGGTTTTTGCATAACATCCACCTTCA
>JBFFLO010000449.1:0-2087 GCA_041554895.1 Lutimonas sp.
CATTTTTTAACAGACTGGATACCGAAGAGTGTTTGACCAAAACAATTGTTTACAACCTGAATCCTTCACAGAATGAAGTTTTTGCGACCATGATGGGAAATTATAGTGAAGGGGGTATCCCCGGAAAAATGCAGTGGGGCTCTGCCTGGTGGTTCCTGGACCAAAAAGACGGCATGGAAAAACAACTGGAAACCTTGTCAAATGTAGGCTTGCTAAGCAGGTTTGTAGGGATGTTGACTGATAGCCGCAGTTTTTTATCCTTTCCCAGGCACGAATATTTTCGACGGATTTTATGCAATATGATGGCGGAAGATATAAACAAAGGACTTGTTCCCAACGATATTGCTTTTATAGGGAAAATGATCCAGGATATTTGTTACCATAATGCAGTTGCGTATTTTGATTTTACATAAAAAATGAAGTATAAATTATTGACCATTTGCTGCTTTATTTTTGTATTGACATCCTGTAAAAAGGCGTCAAGCACCAAAGTTTTGTATTTAGCGCATAATTTACCCCAGACCCACCCTGTTCATCTTGGGATATTGGAATTTCAGCAGGCTTTGGAAAATAATTCCGGGGGAACTTTAAAAGTCAGGATTTTTCCTGACGGACAATTGGGTTCTGAAAGAGAGGTTTTGGAATTATTGCAGATCGGGAGTGTGGCCGCCACCAAGGTAAGTGCCGCAACCCTATCTAATTTTGTGCCTGAATATAACATTTTAGGGATACCTTATTTGTTCAGAGACAAGCAACACCTGTTTGACGTTTTGGAAGGGCCGATCGGTAAATCGATCCTGGAGAAAGGGAGCCAATTCTGGCTGCGCGGGCTTTGTTATTATGATGCAGGAAGCAGAAGCTTTTACACCAGTGGTAAAGCAATAAGGACGCCTGATGATCTCAAAGGGCTTAAAATCAGGGTAATGAACAACCAAATGGCGATCAATATGGTCAATTCTTTAGGAGCCGCTGCCACGCCTTTATCCTACAGTGAATTATATACTGCCATGCAACAAGGCGTCGTGGACGGGGCCGAAAACAACCTGCCTTCATTTGTATCGTCAAATCATTATGAGATCAGTAAATACTATACCCTGGATCAACATTCCTATGTGCCGGATGTCCTCTTAATTGGTACCAAATATTGGGAAAAATTATCTAAAGAGGAAAAATCATGGGTACAAGCTGCTGCAGAGCTATCTGCCCAGGCAGAAAAGAAGTATTGGAATGAATCTGTTGAGAATTCAATGAAAATTGCAAAAGAATCAGGAGTGGAGATCATAATTCCGGACAAATCATTATTTACCGAAAAATCAATATCCGTAGTACAGGATTTTATAAAAAAATATCCGCAAATGGCTCCGATTGTCAATCAAATTAAAAACCAATAAACATGAAAACAGCCGAACTTGTTTTTAATAAAGTGAATAGATTACTTGAGTTGTTTTTGATGACAATTTTTGCGCTTTTGGTTTTGGATGTCCTTTTTCAAGTCCTCTCAAGGTATATCCTGGGGGGCTCCTTTTCATGGACAGAGGAATTCGCCCGTTTTGCACTGATTTGGATGACCATTTTAGGAGCAGCCTATCTCAACGCAAAAAAAGAGCACCTCTCGATGGACTTTTTATATCAAAAGTTCTCTAAACCCAATAAAAGAAAAGCGTCCCTATTGGTAGAAGTGTTTATATTCCTTTTTGCCCTGATGGTTATGGTCATTGGCGGAATCAATCTGGTCTATACAACCTTGCATCTCGAGCAGCTTTCGGGAACCTTGAGGATCCCTTTAGGCTATATTTATGCAATTCTTCCGTTTAGCGGACTGCTCATCATGTGCTATTCGATCTACCATATTTCAACGATTTGTTCAAACGAAACCCCTAATTCATGATGAGTATCGAAGTTTTAAGCATCCTTGTTTTGTTTGTCGGTTTCTTTGGGCTTTTGTTGCTTAAGGTTCCTGTTGCCTACAGTATCGGGATTGCTACTACTTTAAGTTTATTGATGAATATTGACAGAATGCCCGCTTTAACGACTATTGCTCAGCGAATGACAACCGGGATAGACAGTTTTGCCTTATTGGCAATTCC
>JBFFLO010000450.1:0-2084 GCA_041554895.1 Lutimonas sp.
GTCTTGCATCCGTTACAACAAAATGATTTTTGATCAAATTCGATGCTATCTGCAATACAATCAAGACCGCAATGGTAGCAGGTATCTTTAGACATAGATCTTTCGGAAATGGGGGTAAATTTCTTATAAAAAAATTACATAAAAAAATGAATACTGATAGAATTTACATAAATTTGCAAGAAATCAAAAACCGGTTCATGAGAGAAGAGTGTGAAAAATGTGTTATCAGGGATCTTAATTCGCTAAATTCGGTTACGTCAGCAGAACTGAAATCTATCGCGAAAAAAAAGTCAACGATTCACGTTCAGAAAGGGGAAGTCATTTTTAGTGAAGGTACTTCATTAAGAGGCGTTTACTGCTTACGAAATGGGAAATGTAAGCTGACCAAGCTGGCCCCAAATGGTAAAGAACAAATTGTAAGGTTCATCAGAAGGGGAGAATTGGTCGGACATAGATCGGTGATTAGTAATTCAGTGGCTCACCTCACGGTTACTGCTCTTGAAGAAATGGACGTTTGTTTTATTCCAAAAAATGAAATTATAGAATTGTTTAAAAATAACTCAGAGTTCTCGATGGAGATCACAAAGTCTTTGGCTGATGATCTTGATGAGGCAAACTCGTCTATAGCCAATATGGCGCAAAAGAACGTAAGAGAGAGATTGGCAGAGTCTCTCTTATTTTTTGAAAGAATATTTGGTGTGGACAATGAAGGATATATTTCAGTGACCCTTACCAGGGAAGAAATTGCCAATGCTATTGGTACTGCGACTGAATCAACCATTAGGTTGCTTTCAGAATTTAAGAAAGAAGAATATATCTCCTTATCTGGTAAAAGGATCAAAATTGAAAATAAGACCAAATTACAGCATCTTACAGAAGGTTATTAAGGAATAACCGGGATAAAAATTAAAAAAACCTGATCATTTATGATCAGGTTTTTTTATGCACTTTTAGGGAGTGATGATATCAATAATCTTTATGATTCCATTGATAATATGGTGTCATGGATGATCTTTGCACATGCTAAAAGTTGTTCTTTAGTGATTACCAGAGGTGGGGCAAAACGTATGATGTTGCCATGCGTCGGCTTGGCCAGTAAACCATTGTCCCTCAGTTTTAAGCAAATGTTCCATGCCATGACACTGTCTTCAGAATCATTGATCACGATGGCATTTAACAGGCCTTTTCCTCTCACCATTTTAACCAAATCGCTTTTCTCAGCAAGTTTGTTCATTTCCTCACGAAACATATCACCCATCTTTTGTGCGTTCTCAGCCAGGTTTTCCTCTTTTACAACGCGCAGTGCCTCCATGGCTACTGCCGAAGCCAAAGGATTTCCTCCAAAAGTAGATCCGTGTTGGCCAGGTTTGATGACCTCCATGATTTCATTGTTTGCCAATACAGCTGATACGGGATAGACACCTCCGCTTAAGGCTTTTCCTAAAATTAAAATATCTGGTTTTACTTCGGGCGTTCCTGAACAATTCTTGTCAGCGCAATCACAATTTCCGCAAGTAGCGAGCAAGCGACCAGTTCTTGCGATACCGGTTTGTACCTCATCTGCTATAAAAAGAACATCATTCTTTTTACAAATGTCCAGGGCCTTTTTAAGGTAGCCCTCTGACGGAACATAAACACCTGCTTCACCTTGGATCGGTTCTACCAAAAACCCCGCTACATGATCATTTTCTTTAATGGCCTTTTCAAGCGCATCAGCATCATCATATGGAATTTTGATAAATCCCGGGGTATAGGGGCCGAAATTCTTTTTTGCTGTTTCATCATTGGAAAAGGAAATAATCGTTGTCGTTCTTCCATGAAAATTATTTTCACAAACAATTATTTGTGCTTTTTCTTCGGCGATGCCTTTCTTCTCATAGCCGTATTTTCTGCACAACTTGATCGCTGTTTCAACCGCTTCTGCTCCTGTATTCATAGGCAGTACCTTGTCAAACCCAAAAAAATCAGTGACATACTTTTCATATTCACCCAATTGGTCATTATAAAATGCCCTGGAGGTAAGGGTCAGTCTTTCAGCCTGGTCTTTTAAGGAAGCAATGATCCTTGGATGACAATGGCCCTGA
>JBFFLO010000451.1:0-2045 GCA_041554895.1 Lutimonas sp.
AACAAACGAATAAGTTTTAGGAGAATTTTCTAAAACCTAATACTCAGATCATGGAAAATGATATTCAAAAAAAAGTGGAGAACTTCCTGGAAGGGATTAGGGTTCTTAACGAAGAAAAGTACCAGCTGATCATGCAATTGCGAGCAAAGGTTGCCAAGATCAACCCCAATGTGAAAGAACGGATGATGTACGGAGGTATCATGTTTTCATTAACTGATGATATAGGAGGTATTTTTGCTTATACAAATCATGTTTCTTTTGAATTTGGGCTAGGCTATAAATTTAAAGATCCTGATCATCTGTTACATGGGAAGGGTAAGTATAGACGTCACCTCAAAATGGGATCAATAAATGATAAAGCTTTTAAAAAGGCAGATTTTTATATCGGTCAAATGTTGGATATTGGGCTATGCTAGAGGCCTTACCTCCCTGTGATGAAATGAACCCTTTTTTTGAGCATTGATATTTATACGATCAAATTTTGTGAAATTTTAGGATTCATTCGACTTTGATGATATATTTGAAAAGAATAGACACAAATAGATATAAAAGATCCAAATCGATTCCTATAAACCATTATTATGCGACAACCTTATTTTTGCATCACCCTTTTAGCTATATTTTTAATGATACCCCTATTGACACGATCACAAGGTAGAATGGTTATGGAGTTGGACACCAACTGGAAGTTTCAAAAAGGTGCCCATAATGAGGCATTTAGCATTGATTTTGATGATACAAAATGGGAGACGGTCAGTGTTCCTCATGACTGGGCCATCTACGGTCCCTTTGACAAAGAAATCGATAAGCAAATGGTAAAGATTGAGCAGAATGGGGAAGAGATTGCTACAGAAAAAACAGGAAGAACAGGGGCTTTACCTCATATTGGTGAAGCCTGGTATAGAAATGAATTTTCGCTGGTCGAATTTGAGGATGGTAAAAAGGTTATCCTTCTGTTTGAGGGTGCCATGAGCGAACCTAAAGTTTTTATCAATGGCAAGAAGGTAGGAGAATGGAATTATGGTTATAGTTATTTTTATTTTGACATTACAACCTATGTTTCCAAAGGTCTAAATTCAATTGCCGTACAATTGACAAATAAAGGACTTTCTTCTCGATGGTATCCCGGAGCCGGACTCTACAGGAAGGTAAGTGTGATAGTGAAAAATAATGAAAGCATAGACCAATGGGGTACCTTTATCACTACACCTTTTATTTCAGAGCATCAGGCCAAGGTCAATATCAAGACCAAGGTATCAGGAGAAAACCTAAGCCTGGTCACTCATGTATTGGATCAAAACCAGGACACTGTGGCAACCGATACCTCAGACCTGATGTTTGACAATGGATTTGAACAGAACCTTGCTGTTTCGGACCCCATATTATGGAGCCCGGAAAACCCTTATCTCTATACTTGTGTGTCAAGTTTGTATAAAGATGGAGAACTTCAAGATTCGGTAAAACAGAGATTTGGAATCAGGTCAATTGCATATGAGCCACAAAAAGGATTTAGCCTTAACGGTCAAATTAGAAAATTTAAAGGTGTTTGTTTGCATCACGATCTGGGGCCATTGGGGACAGCCGTCAATAGGGCTGCACTTAAGCGTCAGTTGACCATTTTAAAAGATATGGGAGTGGATGCGATCAGAAGTTCTCATAATATGCCTTCACTGGAGCAACTGGAACTTTGCGACGAAATGGGCTTTATGTTTTTAGCCGAAAGTTTTGATGAATGGGCCAAGCCTAAGGTGGAAAACGGCTATAACCGTTTTTTTGAAACAGATGCAGAAAAGGACGTGGTTAATTTGATTCACGCCACAAGGAACCATCCTTGTATCGTTATGTGGAGTTCCGGTAATGAGGTTCCCGATCAATGGGGAGCTGAAGGGGTGAAAAGAGCAAAATGGCTTCAGGATATTTTTCACAGGGAAGATCCGACAAGGCCAGTAACGGTTGGAATGGATCAGGTACAGGCCACCATGGAATCCGGTTTTGGCGCTTTACTGGATATACCTGGACTGAACTACAGGGTGCATTTGTACGAA
>JBFFLO010000452.1:0-1990 GCA_041554895.1 Lutimonas sp.
ATCAAGATATATATCCTACAGGCAACTTTATGTAAAGGTATCCCGTTTTGCAAATGTTCTGAAAAACAACGGAATCAAAAAAGGAGACCGGGTCTGTTTGTATATGCCCATGATTCCTGAACTGGCCATTGCCATGTTGGCATGTGCCAGAATTGGAGCAGTTCATTCGATTGTTTTTGCCGGTTTTTCATCCTCTGCCCTGTCGAGCAGGATCAATGATTCTGCATGTAAAATGTTGATCACCGCAAACGAAGTGTACCGGGGAACGAAACCCATCAACTTGAAAAAGGTTTGTGATCAGGCCCTGGAAAACTCGCCTTCAGTGGAAACGGTTATTGTCTACCGAAGAACTGTTGAGCCCACGGAGATGATGGCAGGAAGAGATAAGTTCTGGTTTGATGAACTTCAAAAAGTGGACAGTAACTGTGAGGCCGAAGCCATGGATGCCGAAGACATGCTGTTTATCCTGTACACATCCGGTTCAACCGGAAAACCTAAAGGAATGGTGCATACAACTGGTGGGTATATGGTAGGTTCAACCTATACTTTTGAGAATGTATTTCAATGTAAAAAGAATGATGTTTACTGGTGCACAGCAGATATTGGCTGGATCACTGGTCATTCCTATATCATTTACGGCCCCCTGTGTGCGGGTGCCACCACAATAATGTTTGAAGGAGTCCCTTCATATCCTGATTACGGGAGATTCTGGGAAATTGTTGACAAGCTGAACGTAACTCATTTCTATACGGCTCCAACAGCCATTAGAGCCCTGGCAAAACATCCGCTGAGTCTGGTTGAAAAGCATGACCTTTCCAGCTTGAAGGTATTGGGATCTGTCGGGGAGCCCATTAACGAAGAGGCATGGCACTGGTATAATGACAATATTGGCAAAAGCAATTGTCCGATAGTAGACACCTGGTGGCAAACAGAAACAGGTGCAATGATGATCTCACCTATAGCAGGGATCACTCCCACAAGACCAACCTTTGCAACACTCCCGTTACCCGGGGTACAACCCGTATTGATGGATGAGCATGGAAATGAAGTGGTTCAAAAAAGCATGGAACCATCAGAAGGCAGACTGGCCATAAAGGCGCCTTGGCCGTCGATCGCAAGAACAATTTATGGAGATCACCAAAGGTATAAGGAAACTTATTTTTCTACGTATAAAAATATGTATTTCACTGGTGACGGAGCGTATCGAGATGCCAGCGGAAACTACAGAATAACCGGTAGAGTTGACGATGTTGTGATCGTATCGGGTCATAATTTGGGAACTGCCCCTATTGAAAATGCTATTGATGAGCATACTGATATTGTTGAATGCGCCGTGGTAGGGTTTCCCCATGACGTCAAGGGAAATGCGCTTTATGCCTTTGTTACGAAATACGATGATTGCAAAACTTCTGATGACGATCTAAGAATTGAAATTAATAAATTAATTGCCAGTACCATTGGAGCCATTGCCAAACTTGACAAAGTACAATTCGTATCAGGACTGCCAAAAACAAGGTCTGGAAAAATCATGCGTAGGATCCTAAGAAAAATTGCTTCAAATGAAGCTGATAATTTAGGTGATATTTCGACACTTTTGAACCCGGATGTAGTTGAGGAAATCAAGGCTGGAGCACTTTGATAATAATGTAATGCCATCATGATAAATTGATTTAATGATGTATTGAAAATTTTAGTTAATCAGGAATTTCAAGTATATTTACATTATTCAGAACATTTGCTGTAAAAGTGACTTCATGATTTCCAAAAAAACTAAATACGGTTTAAAAGCCTTAACCTATATTGCCCGCAATCCGGATCAAATGGTTCCAATAGCTCAGATTGCGGAACGCGAAAACATTCCCCATAAATTTTTGGAGAGTATTCTATTGCTTTTGAAAAAGTCAGGATTCCTGGGATCTAAAAAAGGTAAAGGAGGTGGATATTACTTACTTAAACAGGCTTCTGATATTTATATGACCGATGTGATGCG
>JBFFLO010000453.1:0-1978 GCA_041554895.1 Lutimonas sp.
ATAGAAAAAATATTTAATACCCATACCATGCATCAGGTACATCATGCTAAAAACATAGAGTATATGGATAAAAACCATGGAGGGTTCTTAAATATTTTTGATAAGCTATTTGGAACCTGGAAGGAATATGATGAGAACATTGATATTCAATATGGTGTTACCAACCCTCCTGAATCCTATAATTTATTTGTGATATTGACCCATGAGTATAAAGATATTTGGGATGACATGAAGAAGTCGAAAAATTGGTATCATAAATTCATGTATGCTTTTGCAGCTCCTGGCTGGAGTCACGACGGAAGCACTTTGACCATAAAGCAAATGATAAAAAAACAAAAAGAAGAAAGTTCAAAGATGATAGAATTGGAAGTAAATTAGTATTATTACCGCATGATCTCCATGTCTACTGCCTCCTGTTCGCCAAGAGCGGTGGTGCTTCACCGTTAAATGGATTACTTCTGCCAATACTTTTTGCTCCCATACCCGATGCATTGATCACTGCCCTGCTCCCGTAACGTTTTCTAATACGATCCATGGCTTGGTACAGGCTAATCACTTTGTCACAGTCTTCAAATAAATTGATCTGTTGCCCGCCTTCAACCAGATGACTAAAATTTACTCCAACAAGCCTTACCAATAGACGACGCTGATACAATCGCTTAAATAATTCCATGATGATGGGAAAGATCGTATGGTCAGAAGCACTGTAAGGAATTCTTTTTTGCATGGTGTAGGTTTGAAAATCAGAATACCTGATCTTCACAGAAACACAGGCCGTTAATTTATTCCCATTCCTGAGTTGGTAGGTGAGTTCCTGGGTCATGGCTGTCAGGATGGTTTTTAGTTTTGAAACATCTGTAGTATCCCGATCAAATGTCCTTTCTGTAGAAATGGATTTTCTTTCCTGGTATTGCACCACGGGAGCATTGTCTATGCCATTGGCTTTTTTCCAGATGGACCCTCCATTTTTCCCCAAAACCTTTGACATCATTTCATAGGGCATTTCCTGTACGGTCCTGATCCTTTTGATTCCCAGGTCACAGAGTGACTTATAGGTTACTTCACCTACCATAGGAATCTTTCTTACAGATAAAGGGGCAAGAAAAGGTTTTTCATCCCCTTTATGGATCTTGATCTGATTATTCGGTTTGGCTTCACCTGTTGCGATCTTTGCAACCGTTTTATTGATCGACAAACCAAAAGAAATCGGTAACCCGGTTTCTTTGATGACCTTATTTCTTAATTCAGAAGCGAGTTTGTAGGATCCGAAAAACTTATCCATCCCCGAAAGGTCAATATAAAACTCATCAATGGATGATTTTTCATAAAGCGGTACATTTTCCTTGATGATATCGGTAACCATGGTCGAATACTTGGAGTAAATTCCTGAATTACCCCTTAATATGATGGCTTCCGGACAAAGTTGCTTGGCCATACGCATAGGCATGGCAGAATGAATGCCAAACCGACGGGCCTCATAGCTGCAGGATGCCACCACCCCTCGATCGGAAGTGCCACCGATCAAAACAGGCTTGTTATTTAATTTGCTGTCAATCAAGCGCTCACAAGAGACAAAGAAAGTGTCTAGGTCCATGTGAAGGATGTTTCTTTCGTTTAGATAGATCATGTACTCACTTTTTTTATTTGTTCTTCGGCATAACGCGGATCCTGCATCATATCCAATTTTTTCATACTATTGACCTCAATACTTATACAGTCAAATTCTTCAGTGACTTTTCCTGTTAATTGATAAACCCCCCTTCCTCTAAAAGGATATTTTCTAGCTACAGGAGGAAAATGTACCGTATCGATATAATCGCCGTTTCTATCCAAAAAGGTTCCAAAATACATCCGATCCCCTTTATGGGTAGCCGTATTTTTAGCAGTTACATAATAGCCATAGCACATAACGGTTTTATGGATAAAAGCATGAAGGTCCCTGGCTTGAAGAGAAGGCCCTGTTTGGGTTGTGATCAAT
>JBFFLO010000454.1:0-1960 GCA_041554895.1 Lutimonas sp.
GGCGCTATCTTTAGCCAGGACAGATATGTAATCGAGACAGCAACAGTTAAATTGGAAAATGCAGCCGGAAACTTCTATATCAATGACAAACCAACTGGTGCAGTTGTAGGCCAGCAACCTTTTGGTGGTGCAAGAGGCTCTGGTACCAATGACAAAGCAGGATCGGTATGGAATTTATTGCGCTGGGTCTCCAACAGAACGCTTAAAGAAACTTTTGTTCCTCCGACGAATTACAGATATCCGTTTTTAGGGGAATAATACTTCCTTCCTATAATGTACAACCCGAAATCATAGATTTCGGGTTTTTTTATGCGCCTTGCAGTTTATCCGCATCCGGCAATAAGCCTATCAGTTTTTGGGGATCGTGAATTAAAACGGGGATGTGTTGTGCGCAGATAAAAAATCCGGATTCCTTATAATGGAATTCTGTTACCGGAATTTCCTGCTGACCTCTTCCGCAAACCAGGCATTCTTTTTGATCATTCATTTGTTTTCAATTTAGAAATTCAAAAGTATAAAGTGTAACCAACCCAAACTATGATTTTGATTAGCCTTTGAAAAATAAATAACATAGTGGAATGACCTCATTTAAATACCTAGTTCCGTTCTTAGAATTTGAACAAAATTATAAACATCCATAAAGCTGTTATATAATGGAGCAGGAGCTATCCTGATCACATCCGGCTCTCTCCAATCAGCAATAACCCCCTTCTCACTAATTGCTTTAAACAAAGATTTATCACTATTGACTACCCTTATTGACAATTGAGCACCCCTGGCATCAATCTCTTTTGGAGTAATGATCTGGATACGATCACTCTTTAATTCTTCTATCAGAAACTCCAGGTACCTGGTGAGCAATCTTGACTTTTTAATAATGGCCTTCATTCCAACCTCCTCAAAAATCTCAAGAGAAGCCTTTAGAGCAGCCATGGATAAAACCGTTTCATTACTCATTTGCCAACCTTCGGCTCCTTCGATCGGAACGAAGGTATCATCCATTAAAAATCGTGTCTCCTTATCATGGCCCCACCATCCGGCAAACCGCATAAGGTCCTTCCGCTTATGATGGCGCTTGTGCACAAAACATCCTGCAATACCTCCCGGGCCTGAATTCATGTATTTATAGGTGCACCAAACAGCAAAGTCCACATCCCAATCATGCAATGATAAGCTAAGATTACCTGCACCATGAGCGAGATCGAAACCAACCATACACCCCATTGCATGACCCTTTTTTGTGATCTTCTCCATATCATAAGCCTGACCGGTATAGTAATTAAGTCCGCCTATCATGATCAGTGCGATCTCCTTGCCCTGCTTTTCGATCAAATCTAATATATCCTCCGTTCTCAAAATATCCTCGCCAGGTCTTGGCTCCAATTCTATTAAAGCTTCTTTTGGATCATAACCATGAAATTCAAGTTGCGATTTTACGGCATATTGGTCTGAAGGAAAGGCATTTTTCTCAATCAAGATTTTATACCTCTCCTGAGCGGGCCTGTAAAAAGAAACCATCATCAAATGCAGGTTCACCGTTAAACTGTTCATTGCCACAACTTCTTCTTTTCTGCCTCCTACAATTTTTGCCATCTGCTGACCAAGTATTTCATGGTAGGTGGTAAAAGGATGTGCTCCTTCAAAATGGCCCTTAACACCAAGATAGCGCCAATCATCCAGAACAGCTTCAATATGCTTTTTAGCTGATTTCGGCTGTAGGCCCAGGGAATTTCCACAGAGATAAATGGCTTGCTCTCCATTGGTATGCTTTGGGAAATAAAATTTATTTCTGTATGGCCTTAACGGATCGGTACTATCCATTTGCCGGGCGAATTCTTTTGTGTTCAGGTATTCCATGGTCTGGTATTATTGGCTGTCAGGCGCTTTGGTTAAAGTATATAGTAAAGGACGACTCGGTGCAGCATCAGACATAAAAGGAGCTATTTGCAAATTCAACAAA
>JBFFLO010000455.1:0-1933 GCA_041554895.1 Lutimonas sp.
AACAAGGCCAAACCTCCAACCGAAATAACCGCCCATTTAAAAGCTTTTAACTTTTCAGCCTTATCGTCTTTCGTATTCAGAAAATGGTTTAGTCCTAAAATTGCCAAAAGAGGTACTGCAATTTCAGCGATCACCTGGATCGATGAAACCGCCCTGAATTTATTGTACAAGGGTACATAATCTATAAAAAAGTTGGTCAGCACGTCAAAATTCTTGCCCCAACTGAGTACAATCGAAAAAATGGTAGCAGCCAAAAGCCATTTCTTTAAGTTGCCTTTTACCAGAAGAGCTCCAAGTACAAACAGAAAGACAAACACAGCGCCTAGATAAGGCGGAGCTGCAACAATGGGTTGATCACCCCAATACATTGGTGCGTTTTCAGCAAAACCCAGAGCCTGTTTTCTGCCTGCCTTGTCTTTTAAAAACCTATAGGTATAACTCTCTTTATCCAGTTTTTCACTGTTGGACCCTCCCATAAAACGAGGAATGAACAAATCAAAAGTCTCGAGCAATCCAAAGCTGTATTGCGTTATATATTCCTTTGACAATCCTGAGGTAATTTCCTTTGGGCTCCCGTCAGGATTGATGGTAAGTTCGCTTTTACTTCGGGTACTTTGTTCAGCATATTCCTTGGTAGCCAGCAAGCTTGTCGCATTTACACCGACCGCCAGAAAAACCGCCACCAGCAAGATCCCTACTTGTTTAAACAAAACGGGCAGCTCCTTATTTTTAAAAGCTTCGATCAATTGTACGATCCCAAAAATCAAAACAGCGAACAACAAGTAATAGGTCATCTGTGGATGACTGGCATTGATTTCGAGTGCCATGGCCAAAGCCGTCAGTACAAATCCCTGTAGATACTTTTTCTGAAAAACCAATAACAACCCGGCCAATACGAATGGCATATAGGCTATGGCATGCGCCTTGGCATTATGCCCTACGCCCAATATAATGATTAAATAGGTTGAAAAACCAAAACCAAAGGCTCCTATCAAAGCCAGTTTCCAATCGACCTTAAGAACACTTAACAAGATAAAAAAACCTAAAAAATATAAAAAAAGGTAATCAGCCGGCCTTGGAAGAAACCTGAGCAAGCCATCTAATTTTTTAATATAGTCATTGGGGTAATAGGTACTAAGCTGATAGGTAGGCATTCCTCCAAAAGCCCTGTTGGTCCAGTAAGGTTCTTCATGATATTGATCCCTGAATTCCTTAACTTCCTTTGACATTCCTCTGAACTGCGCAATGTCTGACTGAAAAAGTTCCTTTCCTTCTAAAACCGGTGAAAAATAAGCCAATGAAACGATAACAAAACTGAGTAATACAACCAGAAGTGGCAGGAATTTTTTAATGTTCATAGATTATAAGCTAAATTCAATTTTAGTATCACCTGGAAACCCATTAGTCATCAACCTCTTCAAAATCAACATATTCACCTACACTATTATTGCTTTCCTTTGGTGGTCTTGGCTGTTTGTCAATCACTGTTTCTCCTTCTCTTACATGATCTGCAGGGTTCTGATATCCTTGTTGCTCTCTGGCTTTTTTCTCAAAATTCCTAACTGCTTTTTGCATCATTATCGGAAGAAAAATCCTGGCCAGCCACTTGAAAGCATAATACCCAAGAATAAGGATCACAATGAACCATAAACCCTGAATTGAAGCCTCCTGCATAATTTTAAAATTTAATTTTCAAAAATAACAATTTGAGAGCAACTTCCGCGTTTATATAATGAAAAACTTACTTTTGATCATATTATAAGTTGAACATGAAATCCTTCTTTACAACCCTTTTCCTCCTGCTTTTGGCTGAATTCAGTTATGGGCAATATACAGAGGTGATCAATTCCCGACGTCCGGGATTCTCAGGAACGCCCTATAGTGTGGGAACCAAAGTATACCAGGTGGAAGCCGGGCTCTTTTACAAAAATGT
>JBFFLO010000456.1:0-1922 GCA_041554895.1 Lutimonas sp.
GAACCAATATTAAATATCAAAGCTGATTTCATTTGAGGGATGTATTTGAAATGCAGAACAACACTGTAAATTAATACAATAATCAATGACCAGGTTTCTTTTGGGTCCCAGCCCCAGTAACGGCCCCATGATTCGTTTGCCCATACGCCTCCAATAAATGTTCCAATAAGCGTTAAAAACATACCAATAGTCATTATTTTTTCGTTGAGATAAGTAGATTCCTGAATACCCAAAGTATAAAGCCTGATTTTTTTTTCGGGAGTAATTATCTGCAGAATGATATTAAATAATCCTGTCATAAAGCTTATTGCTAAAAAGCTGTAGCCTATTGTAATTATGCCAACATGTATGATGAGCCAGTAAGATTTCAATACCGGAGTTAAATTAGTGAGTTGAGGATCGTAATAACTCAGCCCTGCTACCATTAGCAAAAGACTTGCAGTCAGCCCTGTTAAAGCCAAGGTCATCGTCGAATATCTAAGCATATAAAATCCTCCTAAAACAGCACTCCAGGCAACAAACAACAATACTTCATATCCGTTAGACCATGGTGCATGGGAACTTAAATACCACCTAAGTCCAATTCCGGCAGACTGAAACAGGAAAGCAGCTATAAAAATTGCAACTGTGACTCTTATGGCGGTTAGAATTTTTTTCCCAGGCTTCTCTGCGAAATTTTCGATAAATGACAGGGTTAAAAGAACAATACTTAACAAGGCAAATATGTATTTTAGGTAATCAAAAACTCGGGTTTTCGTGTAAATTACTTCTAATTTTATAGTGGTTTCAGAAGGTACTATTTCAGCAGATGTTAGTGTTCTTTGCAGGGTATTAATATGTTCAATTATTTTGTTGGAGAATGAGTAATCATTTATTTTTCTGCCATTGACCGTTGAAACAAAGTAAGTCTTCATTAAATTATTACCATTAAGTAAAGGCAACTGCAATTCTTCATTGATTTTTATTAAATCACCAGTTATAGGCGTCATTGCAAGGCTATCTCTATAGCTGACCCATTTGTTATTAATGGCTGTTTGCACAGGAAATAACCGTAAAAATGTACCTTTTGTGCTCATAACAAAAACATTCATTCTTTCAACAACCTTTAATAATTCCTTATCAAAATTAGTCTGCTCGGAGGCCTTTTTTTGAAAGGCATTTTGTGCTAAAGTACGCAGTTGAACAGCCATGTCTGGGTGGTCAATTTGATTAAAGGAGGCAAACTTTCCTGAAACACCAATCATTTCCCTTAGTTCCTTGTTCCTAATGCGTATAAATTTTTGTTCTTTCCAATATTCTGGATCCACATGCATACCTAAAAAGATTTGCATAACATCCAGTTTTTTACCTTTTTTAGTAGTAAAACTATTCTTACCCGAAAGCTTATGCAAAATATCTGTGGCTAAAGAGTGTACAGATGAAAAACGACCATCATAGGTTTGTACCATCAAATGTCCAAACTTGTCGCTGTGTTCCCAAGCGATCGGGTTGTAATTGTCAGCTTGCGAATAACAAAAATCAGAAGCCCCGAATATGCATAAAATTCCCAAAATTAGTGCTTTTCTTTTCGCTCTTATTTCCTTTATTTTATGATCTAATTGGGCATAATGCGATCGTTTTGAAAAGAAGATCAGGAGTACTCCCAGTACCATTAATATATAACCCAGATACGTAATGTGCGTTCCGTAATAATCGTAGTTCACAGTAAGAATAGTTCCCTTTTCATCATCGTCATACGAAGTTTGGAAAAAACGATAGCCGTTGTAGTCAAGTACATTGTTCTTATAAATCAGATGAGGTTCTCTTGCATTCACCCTGTCATCGATTAAAAGGACTTCACTTTCAGAAGAAGACGGGAAATCTGATCCCGGATATTTACCTAAAGTAAAGCGTTCCAACTGCAGTGAAAAAGGCATTTCAAA
>JBFFLO010000457.1:0-1913 GCA_041554895.1 Lutimonas sp.
ATCTCTTGCCGCATTATTGGTAATGGCCTCTATTCTTCGAATTCCAGAAGCAATAGCACTTTCGCTCATGATCTTGAAGTGCCAGATGTCTCCTGTTTTTTTCACATGCGTTCCTCCGCAAAGTTCAATTGATTTTCCAAATTTGATGGTTCTTACAGTATCACCATATTTTTCACCAAAAAGCATGATTGCTCCCGATTTTTTGGCTTTCTCCAAAGGAACTTGTCTGTTTTCCTGAAGAGGAATGTTTTCCTGAATCCTTGCATTTACAAAATGTTCAATGCTTTTCAATTCATCAGAACTCAATTTTGAGAAATGCGAGAAATCAAACCTAAGGCTTTTAGAATGGACCGCAGATCCCTTTTGTTCTACATGGGGCCCTAGAATTGTCCTTAGCGCCTGGTGCAATAAATGCGTGGCGGTATGGTTACTCATGGTTCTGGATCGATATTCCTCACCCACAACTGCTTTAAATTTTTGAGTAGGATCGTCAGGAATACTCCTGGCATAATGAAGAATGAGATTATTTTCTTTCTTTGTATCAATAATATAGATCACATTGCCATTGCTCAATTCAAGATAACCCTTGTCACCAGCTTGTCCGCCACCCTCAGGATAAAAGGGAGTCATATTAAAAACAAGTTGATACATATCACCATCTTTTTTAGAAGACACTTTTCTGTAACGAGCAATTTTAACTTCAGCTTGCAGATAGTCATAACCAATGAATTCCTGCTCTAAGTCGTCCATCAGGATATTCCAGTCATCCGTATCCACGGCAGCTGCCGCCCTTGATCGTGATTTTTGCTTTGACATTTCTTTATCGAATTCAGTTTCGTCAAATTCCATACCCTTTTCCCGCAAGATCAATGAAGTAAGGTCTTTTGGAAATCCGTAGGTATCATACAGTTCAAATGCTTTTTTCCCGGATATACGGTTCTCTTTGGCATTTGAAATGATAGAATCCAACAACATGAGCCCCTGGTCGAGTGTTCTTAAAAAAGAATGTTCTTCTTCTTTGATCACATTATGAATCAGGTTTTTTTGGGCCACGATCTCAGGGAAGTTATCACCCATTTGTGACTCCAAAACATTGGCCAGTTGATATATAAATGGCTCTTTTTTATTCAAAAATGTAAATCCGTAACGAATAGCCCTTCTAAGGATCCTCCTGATGACATAACCAGCTCCGGTATTCGAAGGCAACTGTCCGTCTGCGATGGCAAATGCCACGGCCCTCACATGGTCAGCGACTACTCTGATAGCGATATCTGACTTTTCGTCTTTGCCGTAATTGGTATCGGTAATGGTTTCGATCTCCCTGATGATCGGCATAAAAACGTCTGTGTCGTAATTTGATTGTACTTTTTGAATGACCATGCACAGTCTTTCAAACCCCATTCCGGTATCCACGTGTTTTTCAGGTAGTTTCTCCAGAGAGCCATTGGCCCTTCTGTTGAACTCCATAAAAACAAGGTTCCATATTTCAATGACCAAAGGATGGTCCATATTGACCAGGTCCTTGCCCGGTATGAGTTTCTTTTCTTCTTCCGATCTGATATCCACATGGATCTCGCTGCAAGGACCACAAGGCCCCTGTGCACCCATCTCCCAGAAGTTATCTTTTTTATTGCCCTTGAGGATTTTGTTGGCAGGAATATGCTCGAGCCAAAAATCATAAGCTTCCTGATCAAAACCTAGTTGATCTTCTTTGTCACCTTCAAATACGGTTACATACAGATTGTTCTTATCAATTTTAAAAACTTCTGTCAATAGCTCCCAGGCCCAGGCAATGGCTTCTTTTTTAAAGTAGTCACCAAAACTCCAGTTACCAAGCATTTCGAACATGGTATGGTGATAGGTATCCATACCCACTTCTTCCAGGTCATTGTGTTTTCCGGAAACCCTTAAAC
>JBFFLO010000458.1:0-1910 GCA_041554895.1 Lutimonas sp.
CCGCATATTACAGGAAGAAACCAAAAAGCAGGGATATATACAGTATGAAATTTCAAATTTCGGAAAGGAAGGTTTTTTTTCAAAGCATAATACCTCTTATTGGAAAGGTGCCAGCTACTTGGGAATAGGACCCGCCGCTCACTCTTATGATGGATCTTACCGTAGCTGGAACATCGCCAATAATGCCAAATATATTTCATCCATACAGAAGGGATTGTTACCCCTTGAAAAAGAATTGCTAAGCACTGAAGACAGGGCAAATGAAGCTATTATGACGGGGTTGAGGACCATATGGGGCGTCTCTCTAGAGAAGATCGGTAAAGGGAAGGAGGAAAAACATAAAAAAGAAATACTTATGCAGGCAGAAAAATATTTGGAAAAGGGAATCTTATATGTAAAGCAGGAACACTTATTTCTAAGGCCCGAAAGTTATTTTCTTGCCGATGGGATTTCTGCTGACCTGTTTTTATTGAAAGAGTGAGATATTTAGTACTTTTAGGTCGTCAAACAGTTTTATGGAAGGTTTATTAGGTTTATTTCTCGGCGCTATCATCACTTATTGGGTTTTGAAATATATGAAAATTCAAAAAAGGAAAGACATCACCAATTCCCAATCAATGGTGATTATGGAAAAGATCAGAAAAGTGTGGAAATTGATTACTGTTGAAGGGGAATTTGCAGAGATCTATCACTATGAGAACACCAAGGAGCGGTTTATGAGCATGGTTTCCAGTAAAAAGAAAGCTATTTTACTGATCAATGCCAAGGCTCATGTGGGTTATGATCTTTCAAAAATAAAAATGGAGGCAAACAATGACAAAAAAGTGATCAGGCTCACTGATTTTCCTGATCCCCAGATCTTGAGCCTTGAAACCGATTTAAGGTATTATGATAAAAAAGATGGATTGTTCAATAAATTCGATTCCACTGACCTTACTGAAGTGAATTCAAAAGCCAAGGAACATGTGCTGTTGAAGATCCCGGAAAGTGGATTGTTTGACACAGCAAAAAGTGAAGCGCTCGAGGCAGTGCTGCTAATTCAAAATATAGTAGAGACCATTGGATGGACCTTAGACTATGAAGATCTTCTGCTCGCCAAAAACAACAAAGGGGTCATGTTAAAGGAAAAACTGGTAAAAAAACTAGAAGCCTAATTTAGCCAGAAAAAGAATCAAAATTACAACGTGAATCAGGAACAGGCTTTAGCCATACTTAAATCAGGGGATAATGTGTTTTTAACCGGCTCGGCCGGGACTGGAAAGACCTATGTGCTCAATAAATATATACAATACCTAAAGGCAAGGAAGGTACCTGTGTCTATTACGGCCTCCACGGGTATTGCCGCGACGCATTTACAGGGTACAACGATTCACGCCTGGTCCGGAATCGGGATAAAGGATTCTTTGAGCTTAAGAAATCTGAGGGACCTCAAGGAAAAAAAATACCTGAAGAAACATATTGAAAAAACAAAAGTGCTCATCATCGATGAGATTTCAATGCTCCATAAAAAGCAATTTGACCTTGTCAATGAAGTTTTACAGTTTTTTAGGGAAAACGATAAGGCTTTCGGAGGTATTCAAGTGGTGCTTTGTGGCGATTTTTTTCAATTACCTCCCATTGGTTCCTCAGGCGAGACAAACAGAGATAAGTTTTGTTTTATGTCCCAGTCATGGTTGAATGCGAACCTGTCAATTTGTTATTTAACCGATCAATACAGGCAAACCGATAGCGAACTCAATGACATTCTTAATGAGATCAGGCAAGGAAGAATATCAGAAAGATCGGTTGCTTTGCTGCAGTCGACCAAAGATAGTATAGATGCAGAGGAACCTACCCGATTGTATACCCATAACATGGATGTTGACAGGATCAACACGGCCCATATTGGTGAGATCAAAGGAAGAAAAAAA
>JBFFLO010000459.1:0-1884 GCA_041554895.1 Lutimonas sp.
AAAGATGGCTGGTTGTTTATTTATCATTCTGCTGAGATGACATCAGAAGGTTATGTATACCATGCATCAGCCGCATTATTAGACATTTCAAACCCGAATATATTGATATCAAAGCTTAAAAACCCCTTATTTTCCCCAACCCACAAATATGAAAAAAAAGGTTATGTAAATAATGTTGTATTCCCTACAGGTACAGCTTTGTTTGGTGATGAGCTCTACATTTATTACGGGGCAGCTGATTGTAAGGTGGCAGTTGCTTCCTTAAGCCTGAAGGCATTATTAGAAGAGCTCAAAGCAAATATCAAAAAAACGTAACATATGAAGTCGAAAATTGTTTTTGTATCAACAGTACCTCCTACGCAATGTGGAATTGCAACATATACCCAAGATTTAATAAACGCCTTTAAAAATACTTTTGAAAACCTGGAATGTATTTATTGTAAATTAACAGAAGCTTCTGAAATTCTTGCTGATGATAAAGGTTTTACATTAAACTATAATGAAAAGGACGATTACAGAAGGGTTGCAAAAGAGATAAACGCAGATGACAAGATAGGGCTTGTTCATATACAGCATGAATTTGGCTTGTTTGGAGGGGTTTATGGCGATTACCTCCTGGAGCTGCTTGAACATTTAAAAAAGCCGATTGCTTTTACGTTCCATAGCGTTATTCCAAATCCAAGTAAGGAATTTCGGACTTATGTGCAATTGATGGCCTCTTACAGCAGTATTATTTTTGCAATGACACAAGACTCAAAGAATATTTTACAGTCTGATTATGATATTGATAAAAACTTGATTGCCTATGTACCTCACGGAACCCACATTATATCGTATGGTGAACCTTATCACACAAAGAAAAAGCTCGGATTTGAAAATTATAAACTACTGTCAACATTTGGTCTTTTAGGAGCCGGAAAAAGTATTGAAACAGCGCTTTATGCCTTGCCTGAAATTATAGAAAACCATCCTGAAATACTTTACCTGGTCATTGGAAAATCTCATCCAAAAAATATAAAAAACGGTATTGATCCTTATCGTGAGTACCTTAAAAGTATTATCAGTGAAAAAGGACTCGATCAATATGTACTTTTTATTGATCGGTATCTTGAACTTGATGAACTTTTAGAGTATCTGAAAGCAACCGATGTCTACCTTTTTACCTCGAAAAATCCGGAGCAAGCAGTAAGTGGAACTTTTGCCTATGCAATGAGTTGTGCATGTCCTATTGTAGCGACTTCCATTCCGCATATCAGGGAAGCGTTGTCTCCAGACACAGGGATCATCGTCGACATTGGAAATTCTGATGATTTTTCGAAAGCAGTTAATAAGTTATTTTCAAATGATAAGATGCGGGAATCCATGGCTATAAATGCCTATCAAAAAACCAGGGAATCATCCTGGGAAAATGTTGCTTTAAAGCATTTCAATACTTATGTTGAAAAATTAGGGCTTTTTTCAAATATCAAATTCAGGATCCCTAAAATTAAACTAAGTCATATTAAAAATCTAACAACATCAAATGGTGTCATTCAATTCAGTAAAATAAATTTACCCGATATAAATTCGGGCTATACACTTGATGATAATGCCAGGGCCCTCATTATGATGAGTATGCACTACATGCTGTTCAGAAAAAAAGAGGATTTGTTGTATATAGATATATATCTCAACTTTTTAGAACGCAGTCAACAGCTCACCGGAAACTTCATTAATTATATGGATCAGTTCAATCATGAACACATCAAGAATTCATATGTCAATCTGGAAGATTCCAACTCAAGAGCTATTTGGGCACTTGGTACATTGATTTCATTTGACGATCAGATGCCTGCCGGGATAAACAAAAGGGCCATAACATGCTTGTTGAAATGCAAACCTTGG
>JBFFLO010000460.1:0-1875 GCA_041554895.1 Lutimonas sp.
CGACGGTAAGCATAAGCACTAAAAAAACAGGTGAAAACATTGAAATCAGGGTGATCGATAACGGGAACGGTATCCCCCAAAAAGTACTGGATAAGATCTTTCAGCCTTTCTTTACCACGAAACCCGCCGGACAGGGCACAGGGTTAGGTTTGTCTTTAAGTTATGACATTGTGAAGGCCCATGGCGGAGAACTGAAAGTTGATACAAGAAAAAATGAAGGAACTGAATTTATAGTCATTTTACCTATATAGTATATGAGATCAATCAAATTAGTATCCGGATTATTGTTTTTGCTCTTCGTTTCAAATATTAGGGCACAGGATACGCTGTATGTGGATCCTTTTAAAATAGATAGTTTAAAAACCCTTCTGGATGATCACCGTGAGGATGATATTGAAAAGGTAAGGCTCCTCAATGAATACGCGCGACTTAGTTTTTATAACAGAGCGCTTATTCAAGGGTTTACGGCAACTATCGAGGCGATTGACCTGTCCGAAAAAATTGGATACAAGGAGGGGGAAATCGAATACCATGAGACCTTGGCTGCCTTTTTAGGTCAGAGTGACATGGTTTCCTATCATCATCAAAAAGCAAGAATGTTGTATACCCAATTGAGTAAAAGTGATTCCTTTGAGGTAGTTCAAGTTCCTGAAGGTTACCCAAATCCGTTCAATGAGAGTTACCATCAGAAAATGATCATCGCCTTAGAGCATTTTAAAGATATCGAAAAAAAGGAAATATTGGCGACCATATATGACCACTTGGGTGGTTATTATTTCAGGACCCAGAACTTTGATGACTTGGAATTAACATTTAAAAAATTGATAGGAATTTATGAGGAGTTAGGAGAGCTTTATCCAATCTTCCTTTATTATTCTTATAGGACCTTTTTGGCCAATAGTCAAGGCGATACCGAGGAAGTTCAAAGGATAGATGAAGAAATTCAAAAACTAGTGGCCTCAATTCAGGACAACAATGAAACTGGCCCCTTAAATTTCACCTTGGCCAATTACTATGCAAGCAAAGAACAACAAACCCTGGCTGTCGAACACTATTTAAGATGTCTTGACTTTTTTGAATCTATAAACGATTATTGGATGTTGGCCGATGTTTATTCAGAGATGTCAAACCTTTATGCGAATTTGGAGATGTTTACAAAATCGGCAGAGGCCATGGAGAACAGGATCAGGATCATGGAATCGTATGAGTTGAACTTGAACAGGTTTAATGAATACAACCGTGCCATGTGGACCATGTATGATGCTAAGAATTATAATAGGGCCTTCTATTACAGGGATATGAAAGAAGAATTGGTCTCAAAGCAAAATCAGGAAGATTTTCTTGCTGACAGTTACAGCCTGGAAGGGCATATACTTTTAGATCAAAATAAATTTGAGGCTGCCATTCCATTTCTTGAAAAGGCCCTGGAGCTCTCCCTGAGATTAAACAGGCCCTCAAGTGATGAATGGGAGGCCTATCGTTTATCTGAATGCTATTATCAAATTAAAGACTACAAAAATGCCTTAAAATATGCTTTGAAATCCCAGGAATTATTAGATCCGGTAAATTGGAGATTGAAAAGAAATTTGAATTTAATTTTGGCAGAAATATATGATGCACTTGATATGCAGAATCAGGCCTATAAACATTTGAAAATGTATACTGATCTGCTTAAAGAATCGAAAGACGCAGACGTCGCAACCCTTGTGATACGTGCTGAGGTTAGCTCAGTTCTTGATAAAAAAGAAAAGGAAATCGATTTGCTTGAACAGGAACAATATGTGAAAGAGCAAGAAAACAAGGCCCAGCGCTTATGGCTCATAAGTATTGGAGGAGCTCTGTTATCAGCCCTCCTGGTAAGTTTTATTTTGTACA
>JBFFLO010000461.1:0-1862 GCA_041554895.1 Lutimonas sp.
ATTCGCAGGTTTTAGCCATCTTGGTTTTAATCGTTTGGATTTTCATGCCCAAGTTCCTGATTGGGTTCCCTTAAGCAAAGACCTTGTGGTTATACTATCAGGAATAGTTGAGATCATGTTAGGAATTGGCCTCGCTTTTTGGAAAAAGGAACGTGTTCGATTTGGTTGGGCATTGGCTCTATTTTTCATATTGATCTTTCCTGGTAACATCTCGCAATATTTGGAGGGTAAAGATGCCTTTGGCATTTTAAATTCAGACGGAGCTCGATTAAGACGCTTATTTTTTCAACCAGTTCTTATTGCTTGGGCCTTATGGTCGTCTGGCGCATGGAAAACTTGGAGAACCTCAAAAACTGAAAATTTATGATTGACACACAGTTACAACTAGCTAATCAAATCTGTTTTCCGATTTATTCGGCTTCTCGTCTTATTACAAAAGCGTATAAGCCCTATTTAGACGAGTTGGGTATTACCTATCCGCAATATTTGGTACTTATGGTCTTATGGGAAAACGACAGCCTTTCTGTAAATCAGATTACCGAGAAGCTGCTCCTCAATACCAATACACTTTCTCCCTTGCTAAAACGGATGGAGAAAATGGAGCTTATACAACGCTCTCGCTGCACGGAAGATGAAAGAAGTGTTATCATCAAATTAACTGCTGCTGGTAAGCAATTAAAAACCAAGGCGCTTCCTATTCCTGAAAAGTTAATTGCCGAAATATTAACTGATCAAATTCAATTGGAAGATATGCTGCAATTAAAGGATACGCTTTGTGCATTGATAACAGTACTAAGCAATAAAAGAAATTCTGTCGCCAGCTGATAAAATTTGACTGACTAAAAAAATATATAACATAAACATTAAATTAAAAAATATGGAATTATTAGATAAATTAAATTGGAGATACGCTGCAAAGGCGATGAATGGTGAAAAAGTGGAACAAGAAAAAATAGACAATATTATTGAAGCCATATCTCTTTCTCCTACTTCAAGCGGTTTACAACCTTTTGAAGTCATTGTGATTACTAATCAGGAATTAAAAGAAAAAATCCGACCTATTTCCTGGAACCAATCTGTTATTACAGATTGTTCGCATTTATTGGTATTTGCTGCCTGGGATACTTACACTCCCGAGCGCATAAACAAGATGTTTGATTTAACAAACACAGTTCGTGGTTTTAAAAACGAAGGATGGGAAAATTACAGACAAATGCTATTGAGCAGTTATCCTCAAAAAGATGCGGAAGTCAATTTTAACCATGCTGCCAAACAAGCCTATATTGCCTTTTCTCAGGCCATCAGTGCCGCTGCATTTCAAGGGGTTGACACTACGCCTTTGGAAGGGTTTGATGCCGATGCATTAGACCAGATATTAGGGCTAAGAGAAAAGGGGCTAAGAAGTTGCGTTATGCTTCCAATAGGTTACAGAGATGCTGAAAATGACTGGTTGGTTAATCTTAAAAAGGTTAGGAAAAGTAAAGAAGATCTGGTTACTGTGATCGACTAATAAACTTTAACCTAATCGGGTTGTTTTTGGTTGTTTTTTGGATCAAAAGCAAAAAATGATGCTCAAATTTATTGATTATTATATCTTGCATCATAATAGTAATAAATCGAGTATAAAAATGGAACCCAAAAGATCAACAAGAGTTTTAACAGCATTCATTCTAGTCTTTTGGACGATCGTTTCATGTGGAGGAGATGAACCAATGGAGCCCTCCAATAACATCCCTGACCCTCCGGAAAAGACATTAACAGACGAAGAATTACTTGATCTCACCCAAAAGGAAACTTTTAGTTATTTCTGGGACTTTGCAGAAGCTAATTCAGGAGCGGCACGTGAACGTTTTCACCCGGAC
>JBFFLO010000462.1:0-1831 GCA_041554895.1 Lutimonas sp.
TGCTGTCTTTGGATAAATTCTTCAAGCTTGGTAAAATCTTTATCAATAATATTTTTGAGAGCTGCTATCATGTATTCCAAAAATATTCTCAGATCTCGGATCTCATCATCAAGGGAGACCCAGGCAGCATTGACCTTACAGTTTTCAATCCACTGGCTTACTAATATACTTTTGCCATATCCAGATTGGGCTGATATCAGGGAAAGAGGTTTATGACTGTTTTGATCTAATTGTCTAATTAATTGATCTCTTACCACGAGATCAGGCCCTAGGTTTGGCCTGTTTAATTTGGTTCGTAACATAATAAATAAACATACGATATAAATGTAAACATACGATTTATATCAATAATATGCATATTCAAAATAACCTTGTTTTTTTTTTTGAAAACTAAAAAATGTATCCTTTCAAATTTAACAGGGAAAAAGAGAAGCCAGTTAATTCCGGGCAGATCCATAATGCATTAAATCGCTGAATGGCGCAACTTTGTTCCCTTCGCTCGATGGCCTAAATTTAGTTTATGATTTTAGAACTGATCTTATTCAAAATAGGGTTTTCATTTACCGAATTCCAGGTAACAGACAGTACTGTTCGATGCGGAATTTGGTCTAATTCAATAAGTTTAATGTTCTTTTGATTGCCCAGTTACAATGAACTGGTTACGACATATATGCCCCCGCTTGTTCTCAACAAGACCAAAGATGGTAATGGCATGCACTGTATTGCGAGAAATTCTCGGATGAAAGCCACTGTGTTTAAAAATCTGCAAGACCTTATCAAAAGAGAATTGAAAAAATACTTAAATTGAAATCGTTTTACAGTTGATGTCTTATCTTTAATTAATAATTTAGTCGATGATCAGGACTTTAATATTTTTAAGTTATGCCTAATATGGGATCCTATGTTAACAATCAATTACATGCTTTAGTCTTTTTGATCATTTGCCTTATAGCTTCAGTGGCCATGGCCCAACAGGAAGATCAACCAGAAAATGATTCCCTGAGCAGAAAGGAAACCCACAAGGAATTAAGAAAAGCCTTCAGAAAAGACAACAGGCAAGTTTTTGTTTCCTTCAGCGGAGTACAGGCAAAACTCAATACCACTGCATCCTTTGATGTTGAGGATGGATTACTTACGGCTAATGTGGGCCTTGAGAAGAATCTCGGGCTTCCGGGTGAAAAATCGTTTTTCACAGGCTCAATAATGTATCGCATTACACCGTCAAGCGGTATCTACACAAAATATTACGGGGTTGACAGGGCTAAATCATATACCACCAAAGAAGACGTCATCTTTTTAAACGACACGCTTCCCGCAGGATCAGAGGCCAGGGGATATTTCAATACACAGGTGGTCAGTGCCGGATACCTGTTTTCACTGTTGAAGGACCCTAATGCTTTTCTTGGCGCCTATCTCAATATCTATGTCATGTCGTTGGGAACCGGAGTGAGTTCCGATTTAGGGAATATCGACGCCAAAGTAAATTTTACTGCCCCCTTGCCAAATTTGGGTTTTGTGGCTTTGTTCAAGTTAAAAGAATGGCTGTATATCAATGGTAATATAGGCTTCTTCTCACTTTATCTCGATGATTTCAACGGTTCTCTTTATGATTTTCGTGCCAGTCTCATGTTCAAACCGATGAAATGGTTTGGCATTGACGTCAGTTATCAGGAATTTGATATCAGGGTGGTATTTCCAAATGATGATATTCAAACCACCATTGATTACAATTTCAGAGGTCCGGCTGTAGGCCTTAATTTTTTGTTCTGATTTGCTGAAGAATGAATCAACAAAATATCGGCAATGACTGCCGGAGAAATAATTAAATAAA
>JBFFLO010000463.1:0-1814 GCA_041554895.1 Lutimonas sp.
AGTTAAATGTTTACCATATGATCATAAGCAGCAGGCTCAATGAGATCATGAAATTCCTAACCATCTTTTCTGTCATATTCATCCCTCTTACTTTTATTGCCGGGATCTATGGCACCAATTTCGACGTACTGCCTGAGTTGCGTTTTAAATATGGGTATTATATCATGCTCGGGTGTATGGCGGTCATTGCCATCGCCATGCTGCTCTATTTTAAAAGAAAAAAATGGTTGTAATAATGTCTTTACAAACTATTGATAATTAAAAAAATCAATTTTTTGTGGTTCCCCGCCTGATTAGGGTTGTTTCAATGATAGTCGTTGAATACTCTAAGTTTTTATTTTTGAGACGGGTTAACAGTTTTTGGGTGGCCACCTTTCCAATATCTTTTCCGTGCTGGCTAATTGTAGTCAGGGGAGGGTTGCTATTCATTGACAACAAACCATTGGTAAATCCAATAATTGAAATTTCTTCAGGAACTTTGATCCCTAGCCTGGAGGCTATATTGATGGCAGAAATGCCTGTAAGCTCATTCGCTGCAATGATCCCATCTACTTTCTCATCTTTTAAAACAGCGTTCAGATCAGATGAGAAATCTTTATACTCTTCGATATGCAATACACGTTCAGATAAACTCTTTTTTTCCGAAAGAGCATAAGAATATCCACGATACCTGTCCTTACCAATGGAAGTTGTGCTAATGGGAGAAATAAAAAGTATGTTCTTTGCCCCTGATTTAATAAGCATTTTAGTAGCATTATAAGTCGACTCAAAATCATTGATCACGACTTTATCACATTTGATACGATCATCTATTCTGTCGAACAAGGTTACCGGAATGCCTTTATCTATCAGCTCATTTACATGTTTGTATTTTCCTTGTTCCTGAGATTCCTTGCAAAGGGCCATGATAATACCATCAACATTACCTTGAGATAACATATCAAGCGTTGCTTTTTCTTTGGTATAAGATTCATTGGAAAAACAGGTTAGAATATGATAGCCTTGATCACTTGTTTCTTTCTCGATACCTCTTAAAACCCTTATAAAAAAAGGTGCACGCATATCAGGAATAATAACTCCTAGGATTTTGGTCCTTTTTGTCTTTAGCCCCTGAGCAAGTAAGTTCGGGGAATAATTATACTTAATGGCAGCAGTCTTTACCTTCTTTTTAGTGGCCTCACTAATTTCGTAACTGTCATTTAAAGCCTTTGAAACGGTTGAAACAGACACCTTTAGAATTCCGGCTAACTCCTTAAGGGTTATCTTTTTATTTATCATTATTCTAATTCTGGTTATTCAAAAATGTCAGCGCCGAAAGTTAGCAAAAAAACATGATTACCTGTATTATTTTTTAGGCTCTGGTTAAAATATCTTGTTTTATGGGTTATTTGAAAAATTTCTGGCCAAACTATTTATGACGCTTACAAGCAGATTAAATGCTGGCATAGAAATTGGTATCTACAGAGATACAAACCTACGCAGATTCAAAAAAAAGTAAGTTCGGAAGGATAATAGGTTCTAAAAATTTAGCCCCTTTATAAAAGAGGAATAAAAATGATTCTCTCATTTATTGCAATAAATTCATCTAAGCCGATAATTATCATGAAAATCAAAAACTCCCTGCTCTTTTTTGTTGCATTCTTAGTTTTTCTAACTGCCAACAGCCAGCACGAAAAAGCCTATGACTCGGTGACTGTATTCCAAAAGAATTATAAGAAGAATCGTTTTAAAATGAATCTTCCTTCAATCAAAAACATTTCAATTACTCAGGAAAAACCCAGAAGAGACTCCTATCCGGCAAGTGAAATCCTTGA
>JBFFLO010000464.1:0-1805 GCA_041554895.1 Lutimonas sp.
CGAGGTTCCTCAACCCATCCCAAAAAACGATCCTCTGCCCTTGCATCTATAACAAGTTCTTGTTTATCATTAAGTTGAGCAAGCACATCCTTATGGTCTTTAAAAAACCCGGGGTCGTAGTCACCGGTAAAATCACCTTTCTCAACAAGTAACTGTTTTTTTTCTTCCAGTTCAAAACCGGCTTCCTTCCAGGCAACCAATCCGCCATTCAATACGGCTACATTCTGGTGCCCCATGGATCTGAACATCCACCACGCCCTGGCACTTGAATAGATGCCATGGTCATCATATACAACGATGATACTGTTTTTGTTTATCCCCAGTTTCTTTGCTGCCTCAATAAAAGCATCCTCGCCCGGCCAGGTGTTTGGAAAGGTAGCTGCAGTATCACTAAAAACATTTTTGATGTCAAAAAAACGGGCTCCCGGAATTCTTCGATCAGGTATCTCTTCTATCCCGCTACCTGCAACAGCTTTTGGCAGGGTAGCATCCAGCACGATCAGATCATCTGCTTCAAGGTGTTCTTTGAGCCATCCGACCTCGACCAGTGCGCTATCCAAATGAATTGTTTTCATGTCAAAATATCCTTTGTTTCTAATTCTTTTCCTTTAACATCGGAACGAATCTAAAATCTCCATATTCCAACTTGTCAAATTTATTTTCTGCAGTTCTCGTAAAAACCGTCATTATTTGCACTTCATCTCCCACAGGTATCACAAGCTTACTTCCTATTTTTAATTGACCCAGTAAAGCTTTGGGCACATAAGGTGCTCCTGCGGTTACGATAATTCCATCAAACGGAGCGTTTTCAGCCAGTCCCAAATAACCGTCACCAAAGACCAGTTTCTTAGGTACATAACCTACTTTAGGCAGGAATTTTTTAACTTTTGTATAAAGCTCTTTCTGTCTTTCAATACTGTAGACCTCTGCTTTTAACTCGATCAAAACCGCTGTTTGATAGCCCGATCCAGTGCCAATTTCAAGAATTTTATGTCCAGGTTCAACCGCTAACAATTCTGTTTGAAAGGCTACTGTATAGGGTTGAGAAATAGTTTGGTCTGCGCTTATCGGAAAAGGTTTGTCCTGATAAGCAAAATCTACAAATCCCGAATCCATGAATAAATGTCTCGGAACTTTAGATATCGCATCCAGGACCATTTTGTCCTTAATGCCTTTATTGCGAATGGTCGTCACCAACTGGTTTCTTAAGCCCTTATGCCTGTTCGAATCATTTATTATCATAGCGTAAAAATAGATAAATATTTGGCTTGATAATATAGGCGGCCATAAATTTTTATGAAATAATACCTGGTCAAAACAGCTTGAAACATTCGTTTGATTAGCAGGTGTTTAAAAAATAAAATGAAAGAATCTACTGACCGATTAACCTCATATCAATACGTATCTGACATCCTGTTGAATTCTTCAAATAATACCTGATACTCCCCTGATGAGAAAATGTAAATATGCCAAATCATCGATAATACACCCACCACGATTCCTATAATTGCCGTAGTTCTTCCTGTCTGTGCATTATTGATGCCATCAAAAACATCCGGGTCATTTTCATGAATGCGTATAGCCTTATTGGCATTGACAAGGCCAATAATTCCCAAAATAATTCCAATCACCCCCCAACAGCAACATGCAGTGACAATTGAACTGATTCCTAAAATAAGTGCGCTCTGAGCGTAGGGCAATTTTTCTTTATACATGTTTAGATGAATTTAAATAAGTAGTTGAATAGCATAATGAGCAGGTTTAAAATAAACAGGCCTTGTAAAATGATGTGACCTTTAGCAAAA
>JBFFLO010000465.1:0-1752 GCA_041554895.1 Lutimonas sp.
ATATAGGTCGAAGGAGATCATCAATACGCTTGTCGGAAAGGAGAATGCCCTGCTTATTAGCCATAAGACGCATTTGCAGCCCATCTTTGGCGTAGGCAAGCATAAGGAAGACAGACATTGGATGGCCCTGATCAGGCAAGTTTTGGTGGCGGGCTTGTTAAAGAAAGAAATCGAACAGTACGGAGTTCTTAAACTGACAGCAGAAGGAAAGCAATTCCTTAAGGAGCCACATTCTTTTTTAATGACAGAAGATCACGTGTATAGCCAGGAAAACGATGACATGATCGTGACCAATGCTAAAGGGTCCGGTGCCGTGGTCGACGATCAGCTGATGGTTTTGCTCAAGGACCTTCGAAAAAAAGTCGGTAAAAAGTTAGGGGTACCACCTTTTGTGGTTTTTCAGGACCCTTCCCTGGAAGATATGACACTTAAATACCCAATTGACCTTAAAGAATTGGCTAATGTTCATGGCGTTGGAGATGGCAAGGCCAAGAAATTTGGAAAAGAATTTGTAGAATTGATATCTTCCTATGTCAAGGAGAATGATATTGTAAGACCCGATGACCTCATTGTAAAGAGTACAGGTGTTAATTCTGGTTTGAAATTATATATTATCCAGAATACGGATAAGAAATTGCCACTGGCAGATATTGCGCATTCCAAAGGCCTTGAAATGTCAGAATTGGTGAAGGTCATGGAGCAGATCATTTATTCAGGGACCAAGATCAATATTGATTATTGTATCGATGAACTTTTGGATGAGGACCAGCAAGAGGAAATACTGGAATATTTTATGGATGCGGAAAGTGACAAGATCCAATTGGCTCTCGATGAATTTGACGGAGATTATGATGATGATGAATTACGGTTAATGAGGATCAAATTTATTAGTGAAGTTGCCAATTAAAAAAACAAAGAATAATAGAATTACCTATGATTGATGAATCGACCGGATCAAAAAATGACGATAATAACAAAAAAATAAGCACTAAATTCTATGAAGAAGAATTGCAGAAACTTCAAATTGAATTGGTAAAACTGCAAGACTGGATCCAACACAAAGGCTTAAAAGTCGTCGTCATTTTTGAAGGCAGGGATGCTGCCGGCAAAGGAGGAGTAATCAAAAGGATATCCCAAAGTCTTAATCCCAGGGTGTGTAAAATAGTGGCACTTGGGACGCCTTCCAGCCGGGAAAAAAGCCAATGGTATTTTCAGCGATACGTACCCCATCTGCCAAGTGGCGGGGAAATGATACTTTTTGATCGCAGCTGGTATAACAGAGCGGGAGTAGAGCATGTGATGGGTTTTTGCAACCAAACTGAATACAATGAATTTATGCGGTCCTGCCCTGAATTTGAAAGAATGCTGATTCGATCGGGAATTATTTTATTGAAATATTGGTTTTCTGTTTCAGATGAAGAACAGGAAAGGCGGTTTACGTCAAGGATCAATGATCCTATGAAGGGATGGAAGTTGAGCCCTATGGATCTTAAATCACGTGAGCATTGGCTGGAATACAGCAAAGCGAAAGATGAAATGTTCAAATATACCGATACCAAACAATCACCGTGGTATGTAGTGCCTGCGGATAACAAAAAGAAGGCAAGGTTAAATTGCATCAGTCATTTGTTAAGCAGCATTGATTATAAAAAAGTCGAAAGAGAAAAGATTGTCCTTCCTCCCAGGAAGGATGATAAAGGCTATATCAGAACGCCTTTTGCCAACCAAACCATTGTCCCGGAAAAATATTAA
>JBFFLO010000466.1:0-1742 GCA_041554895.1 Lutimonas sp.
CTATTTCAGCAATATGATGCAGGCCATAATCATAAGTGGTGGTATAAACACCTGGTGGTATGAATCTGGCGGTGCCCAGGACATGCTTATTGAAGGCAACACTTTTGGCGATTGTAATTACGATGGAGGAAAAAGACCTGTAATAAGCGTTAGTGGCAAACTGGACAATAATGGTCGGATGCTGGGTAAAATCATCATTAGAAACAATAAATTTGATAATTTCAATCCTTCAATATTAAAGGCAACCGGAGTAAAACAGCTCGAATTTACCAATAACACCATCAATAATTCAAAAACCTTCGCGCCGACAGAACCTGATGCTTTTGTAGTAGATGTCAAGCAAATTGAAACGTTGAAAATAGAAAATATAAAAATTAGTGAAGATTTCACGAACAAGGTGAAAGCCGAAGAAATAACAAATAAATCATCTGATATTAAGTAATTGAGTCCAGAATTAAAACTATGAGAGGAATTTGTTAAGGAGAACCTACTGATTACGATGAAGGGTTATTGTTTAATGCACTTGAAAAAAGCAACAGCTATAAAACAATCGATTGTGCTTCAGTAATTTATAATTCACCAGGGGTAAAATTTAGGTATATCATACTGGAGTTAAAAAAAACCTTGATCAATATGTGCTTTTTATTGACCGTTACCCTGAACTTTACGAGCTCCCGGAGTATCTAAGAGCAACCGATGGTGTTTTGTCTATGACTGGGTTCTAACCCTAGACTGGAGACAATAAACAGAACAGTTAAAAGGTTTGGGTTTTTTATGCCTTAATTTATCTTCACGACTTATAAATCCTAAATTGAGCAGCAAGGTTAACTCAATTCTATGCGTTTTTATTAGTACCTTTAGTAGTGATTAAAAGCCATCTTTTGATTCAAAGTGAATATAAAAAAATACATAGCAGAACTCAAAAGGCGAAATGTATTTAAACCGGCAATAGCCTATTTGGTAGTGGCATGGTTAATTGTCCAGGTTGCGGATGTAGTTTTGGCAACTTTTGATGCGCCATCTTATATCATGAAAACCCTGATGTTTTTCTTAATTATCGGTTTTCCTGTCAATTTGATTTTTGCCTGGGTATATGAATTTACCCCCAAAGGAATTAAGAAAACTGAGCAAGCTGAAGAGGAGTTAACAGTTTCATCAAAAACCAATCCAGGTCTTGATAAGGACAATAAAAAACTAGCGGTATTGCCATTTCGCAGTATCGGTTCAGGAAAAGAAAGTGATTATTTTAGTGATGGCCTTACTGAAGAAATCATTATTCGTTTATCTGCAATCAAAGAGCTTGAGATTGCTTCGCGCAGTACTTCTATGATATACAGAGATTCGGAATTGGATATTTTGTCATTGGGACGCAAATTGAAAGCAAGATATATTTTGCAAGGTGCAGTGCGCAGGAACAACGGTGATTTAAGAATATCGACAGAACTAATCGATGTCGAGAAAGACGCAGAGCTTTGGGCAGAGATCTACAGTGGGAAAATGGCAGATGTTTTTGAAATCCAGGAAAAGGTATCCAAGCAAATTGTAAAGTCATTGCAATTAAGCATAAGCCGAAAGGAAAAAGAGGCGCTAAGTAAAACGGCAACTATGAACAGCGATGCCTTTGATGCTTATTTAAGGGCACGTGAGTTTCTTTTTCGATATACCAAGAGTTATTTGCTGTTGTCTATAAATCTTTTTCAGAAGGCGCTGGATTTTGATCAAAAATATGCAGCTGCCTATGC
>JBFFLO010000467.1:0-1725 GCA_041554895.1 Lutimonas sp.
AAATCGAAACCGCTCCAAAATGAAATTGCCCTTCACAGGGGAGATGCAGAAGGAATTATTGATGTCCTTCATCCAATTAAAATGGAAATAAAAGAGGAAGAAGATGGGCAGTAATATGGAATTCACAAATCCGGAATTTTTGTGGCTATTATTGCTGATTCCGGTCATGGCGATCTGGTATTTTTTCGTTAGAAAGAAGGACAGTGCAGATTTGCATATGCCAAGCATCGCGAGCTTTGAACATAAGAATATATGGGCCAAATTAAAGCCTGTATTGTATGTGTTCAGATTATTGGCCATCTCATTGCTGGTTATAGCCTTGGCCCGGCCTCGAAATGTGGAAGTAAGCAAAAGAACAAAAACAACCCGTGGTATTGATATTGTAATGGCCATAGATGTTTCTGCCAGTATGCTGGCCAAAGATTTGAAACCTAACAGGTTGGAGGCTTTGAAAGGGGTAGCAAGTAAGTTTGTGCAAAAAAGGCCCAATGACCGAATTGGAATCGTGGTATATGCGGGGGAAAGTTTCACGCAAACGCCGATTACCAGTGACAAGACAATTATTCAAAATACGATCAGGAAGATAAGATGGGGGCAGATTGAAGATGGCACTGCCATAGGAATGGGACTTGGTTCTGCCGTGAACAGGCTAAAAGACAGCAAAGCCAAAAGTAAAGTGATCATCCTGCTTACTGATGGGGTGAACAATACCGGGTTTGTAGACCCAAAGACTGCAACAGAATTAGCCAAGGAATTAAATATAAAAGTATATACTATAGGCCTTGGAACGAATGGAACAGCTTTGTTTCCTGTGGCCAAGGATCTCAATGGAAAGCTCATCTTTAGAAATGCACCTGTAGAAATTGATGAGGAGCTTTTAAAATATATTGCTTCTGAAACAGATGGAAAATATTTCAGAGCTACGGGTAACAAAAAGTTAGAGGCTATTTATGATGAAATAAATAAGCTTGAAAAAACTGAAATAGAAGAATTTAAATATTATAATTATCAGGAAAAATACAGACCGTTACTAATGTTTGCAGGGTTTTTAATCTTGCTTGAAATGTTGATGAGATTTACGGTTTACAGAAGTTTTATTTAGGTTAATAGCATATGTATCAAATAGAAGAACCAAAATATTTTTACTTGTTTATCGCCGTCGCGATCTTGTTGCTATTTTATTTGCTAACCTGGTTCTGGAAATTAAGAAAGCAAAAGGAATTTTCAGACCTGTCCTTGTTGAATGAGTTAAGCCCTCAAAAATCTGTATTTAAGCCAGTCTTAAAAATGATTTTCGTGCTTTTAGGCTTATCATTCTTGATCATTGCAATGGTAAATCCAAAAATGGGTACACAGCTCAAGACAATTAAAAGGCAAGGTGTGGATATTGTTTTTGCGCTTGATGTTTCGAAGAGTATGTTGGCGGAAGACATAGCACCGAACAGATTGGAGAAATCCAAGCAGATCATTTCAAAGATCATTGATAAATTAGGTAGTGACAGGGTTGGAATTATCATATATGCAGGGAATGCCTATCCTTTACTGCCAATTACGACGGATCACGGTGCAGCCAGGATGTTTTTGCAGAATGCGGGCCCGGATATGGTTTCCTCTCAAGGAACGGCTATTAACGAGGCTTTGGAACTATCTAAAACTTTCTTTGATGATGATACCCAAACAAACAGGTTTCTTTTTGTGATTTCTGATGGGGAAGATCATGAAGAA
>JBFFLO010000468.1:0-1723 GCA_041554895.1 Lutimonas sp.
ATTGGCTATCAGTATTTTTTTCATAGTTACAAGTTTGGAAAGCTTATTCAAAGTCGATCAGCAGTTTGTTTTTATCCACTGTGTCTCCGGGAGTCACATAAATTTCTTTGATCACTGTATTTTTTGGGCATAGGATGGTATTTTCCATTTTCATGGCCTCCAGGATGAGAAGCGTATCACCTTCCTTTACGGTTTGCCCTTTTTCAACCTGAAGCCCGATAATGGTGCCTGGCATCGGGGCCTTAATGGAATCAATTCCTTTAGAGGAACCTGTGGTGTACCCCATCTTTTTTATGAGATCATCCAGGGACCGATTGATTTTGACTTGATAAACATGGGCATTGATACGAATCGAATAGGTTCGATTAAAAAAATCTCTTTCAATAACTTCCATTTGAATCGATTTGTTTTCATGGACCAAATGGTAATGGTCATTTCCCTGATCGGCAACATCCAGCTGTTCCACTTCTTTTTGACTAAAACTAAATTCCTGAATATTGTTAACCAGAGCTTTAGAGAGATTTTTCATTGGGCCTACCGTTTTAAAGAGTAATTAAAGATAGTGAATAATTAGATCAAACAAGATGCTAATGCAAAGATGTGGCGTGAGTTGTAGCGCTAAACGTCTACCTGCAGGATGTTTTTATTTATGTAAAATTAACCTTTAATTTGTTAATTTCTAACACTAAGGTTAATATAGTACATAAATAGGTCAAAAATGTTGTTCTTTATTAGAAGGGTTTGATTTTATTTTGTATCAAAATATAAAACTACTGTCATGAGTATTAAAAAACAATTTTTAAAAAGTAAACCAGTTTGTAAAGTAACTTTTTCTTTAACTCAAGAAGAGGCTTTCGAGGCTGGAAAAGTTCAGTTATTGGGAGATTTTAATGATTGGAATGTTGAAGAGGCGATAGACTTGAAAAAATTCAAAAATGGAACCTACAAAGCAACATTAGATCTGGAAACTTCCAAAAGTTATCAATTCAAGTATTTGATTGACGGCACAAAATGGGAAAATGATCAGGCTGCAGACAGTTATGTAAATAACGGTATCGGCGCAGAAGAGAACTTTGTTGTTGTGCTATAAGCATCATTTTTTTTACCTTTCTATAGTTAGCATCATCATAATGCTTAATATTTGCACAAGCGGGAGCATGAATTTTCATGAGCCCGCTTTATTTTTTGTCAGAATTTTTAAGCATAAAAAAAGGCCTCTTTAACAGAGACCTTTCATACATCACATTCGATTCATTTCTTTCGGCATTGTCTGGCGGCCTTATCATGTTTCCTTAATAACCCCTCATTGGAATACGCTACTGCCTAACTGCATTGTTGACTTGTGCGAATGTGTGTTCCCGATCATTTCAAATCGGATACTTTTCCTTTTTTTAATTTTAGTTCTTTATGATCCTCTCGATCATGTGATGTTCGTTATTATTCAGGGCCTGACCTTTTAATGAAACCAACAACCTGGATAATTTCTCCTTATCCTTGTAAGGCACGACCTCAACTTCATGATCGACCTGACTGAGCAGTTCTTTCAAGTTCTTAACTGCTTTCAAATTCTTTTGTTCTGTACAGATCTTATACTTCACTTCCAATTCAATATCAGTTAGTAATTTGTGAATCATAGCTGATTTTCTGGCAAAGTTAAGGGCAACGGTTCTGCTGAATACCGACATCTCGTGTCTTAACTGAATGATCCTTTATTATGATTGCC
>JBFFLO010000469.1:0-1638 GCA_041554895.1 Lutimonas sp.
AAGATGCAGCACTGGCTTGTCAATATCTTTGGTAAGCAAAATGTTACTTCCTCCGCTTAAGATAAACAGGTCTTTGTGATTCGACACGATTTCTTTGAGCATTTCCACAGAAGTGACCTCATAGAACTGTTTGGCAGTTGCAGAAATACCAAAGGTATTTAATGATCGAAGGGCTATATTCTTTTGAAACATCAATTAGGGTATTGTTCCAAAGCAAGTTTCAGTAATTCAACTGAACGGATTAAACTCTCTTTATTCAGTACATAAGCAATTCTGATCTGATTCTTTCCCGAACCGGGAGTTGAATAGAAGCCGCTCGCAGGTGCAACCATCACTGTCTCGCCTTTATCGTTAAATTTTTCAAGCATCCACTGCGCAAAATCATCGGCATCCTTAACCGGTAATTCTGCGATACAATAAAAAGCCCCTTTTGGTTTGGATACTTTTACCCCTTTGATCTTACTTAAAGCATTGATCAATACCATACGCCTTTCATCGTATTCTTCTATCACTTTTTGAAAATATTCGGGTGGTGTTTCCAGCGCAGCTTCGCTGGCAAGAAGGGCATACGTAGGTGAGCTAAGTCTGGCCTGGGCATATTTCAAAGCCGTTTGAATAAGTGCCTTGTTCTTAGAAACAATACAGCCAATTCGAGCGCCGCACATACTGTAGCGTTTAGAGACAGAATCAATGATGACAGCATGCTCTTCCAAGCCATCCAGGCTCATGATGGAATGATGCTCAATGCCATCATAGACAAATTCGCGATACACTTCGTCGGCAATTAAAAAAAGATCGTATTTCAGTGCTAGGTCTTTTAACTTTTCAAGTTCTTCTTTAGCATAAAGATAACCTGTTGGGTTTCCGGGGTTACAAATCAGGATAGCTTTGGTTTTATTGCTGATGAGTTTTTCAAAATCTTCAATCGGGGGTAATGCAAAATCATCGTCTATACTTGAAACTATAGGTACAACTTTGATGCCATTGGCCACCGAAAAACCATTGTAGTTTGCGTAAAAAGGTTCAGGAATAATAATCTCGTCTCCAAAATCAGTAATGCTGCCCAAGGTAAAAAGCAAGGCCTCTGACCCTCCTGTGGTCACAATGATGTCTTTTTCGGTTACATCAATATTGTTTTGTTTGTAATAGTGGCTCAGTTTTATTCGATAGGCTTCAGATCCTTCACTTCGCGCATAAGACAAGACCTTTATATCGTTTTCCTTTACGGCTTTAAGCGCTTCCTGAGGAGTTTCAATATCGGGCTGGCCAATGTTTAAATGATATACGTTAATGCCCCTTTTTTTGGCATCTTCGGCAAAAGGCACAAGTTTTCTTATAGGCGACTCGGGCATTTGTTGCCCTTTTAAGGATATTCCTGGCATATTTCAAGTGTTGAATGTATCTGCAAAATTGCGAAATATAATTTACTTTTTCCTGTTTAAGGCCTCTTTTTTAAAGGATATTTAGTATCTTTATAGGTATAATTTTAATCTTAAATAACACTATTATGTCAAGTGATTCTAAATTGTTGTTAGGGCTGATCTTAGGTGCAGCAACGGGTGCGGTAGCAGGATTGCTTCTTGCTCCGGCTTCCGGAAAAGAAACTCGGGAAAATCTTTCAGAAAAAGCTGAAGAAAT
>JBFFLO010000470.1:0-1510 GCA_041554895.1 Lutimonas sp.
GCGTTTACAGTCCGATTTACGATTATATCTATCAATTAAGTATTTTTTAGCATTATGGGGTTAGAAGGAAAACATATGTTTGGATCAATAGGAGAACAGAGAGTCACCTTTGTAGAGAAAAAAGTTACTGCAGAACGCATGGATTTTCTAAAACGACTGTTGGAAGTTAATGGCTTTGAAGTTCTTGTTGAGGAGGAGAAGCGTAAAAGTGAGGAAGACCCTCAATTATATACAATAGGGGTTACTGATATGGTGTTTAATCCAACGGTATATGTTTTCCAGCGGAGGTTAAAAACCCTTGACGGTCATCACATTGTCAATCAGGAATATTGGAATCAGTTATCGGAAGATGCAAAACCTCAGTATTGGAAAAATTCTTAAAAAATTTAGTTTTAGGTTTTTATTATTGGAGCTTTTTAAATCGTATTGTTGACTTTTCTCAATGTTGATTATCAGCAGTAAATGAAAGCGTTTTTTAGGAAAAAGTTTCATTTTTTCTCACGCATTTAATATTCCTGGGCAATTTTTTTAGAATCCGACAATTATTTTATATATTGAAAAATTCAAACAAAGAATGTTATGCTACTGATTACCAGTAGCATGCATTTTTATTGTAGCTAGTTATCTATGGAAATTTTGAATGTAAGTGCCGAGTGTTTTCCAATAGCCAAGGTTGGTGGGTTGGCTGACGTGGTCGGTGCTTTGCCCAAGTACCAGCAGAAAAACGGTGTTTTATCTAAAGTGATCATGCCATTTTATGATAACGATTTTAAAAAGGAAAGGAGTTTTGAAAAGGCCTATAAGGGCCACCTTAAGTTGGGTAAGCTTCATTATGACTTTTCTGTCTTAACCCCTAAGGAGCCTCTGGAATTTCCCGTTTACCTTGTTAATATTCCGGGTTTATTTGACCGACCTGAAGTATACTCCTATAAAGATGACGTTGAGCGTTTTTTGGCTTTTCAGTTAGCAGTTTTAGAATGGATGTTGCACCTCGATAACAAACCATCAATAGTCCATGCACACGATCATCAAACTGGTTTCTTGGCATTTTTAATGTCGCATGCAACCGCTTATGAAACCCTAAAAGAAATTCCAACAGTTTTTACGATCCACAATGCACAATATCAGGGTCAGTTTGGTTATGATAAATTAAGGTACTTTCCTGAATTTGATTTGAAGAAGATGGGATTTATTGATTGGGATGGCGCCATCAACCCTTTGGCGACTGCCATAAAGTGTTCATGGAGAGTAACAACGGTATCTCCGGGATATCTTAAAGAACTAAAATCAAATGCCAATGGGCTGGAAGAATTGGTCAATCAGGAAAGTGAAAAATTTTCGGGTATTTTGAATGGAATTGATACCAGGATATGGAACCCGGAAACAGACGAGTATCTTGTCAAAAATTATTCATCTAAAGAAAAAAATTAATGAAAGCACTTTTTTTTACCAGAGAATTCCCGCCATATGTTTATGGAGGAGCTGGAGTACATGTAGAATACTTGGCAAC